>DNFG01000113.1 GCA_003487005.1 Bryobacterales bacterium | reverse complement strand
GTGTTGCGGCGGACGCTGGGGGGCGAAGCGGCGGCCGGGCGCGAGTTGGGAGAGATTGAACGGACGATCGCGGAGGAGAGCGGGTCGTTGCGGGAGTTATTGCGGCCAGGGCTGCGCCGGGCGTTGGGAATTGCGCTGTTCCTCGCGGTGATGCAGCAGTGGTCGGGTGTAAATACGGTGCTGTTTTACGGCGCGTTGATTCTGAAGGAGCAGGTGGGCGGGCAATCGGACACGGCGGCGATCGGAGCGAGCGTCCTGATTGGACTGATCAACTTCGGAGCGACGATCGTGGCGATCGGATTGATTGACCGGGTGGGCCGGAAGCGCCTGTTGATTGGCTCGGCGCTGGGGATGGCATTGTGCTTGGCGGGTCTGGCGGCGGTGTTCGGACAGGAGGCGCCTCCGGCGGTGTTGGTGATTGCGGGCATGCTGGGCTGTGTGGCGTGCTTCGGCATTGGTTTGGGGCCGGGGGTTTGGGTGTTGCTGGCGGAGATCTTCCCAAACCGGATCCGGGGGCGGGCGATGGGGCTGGCGACCGTGGCTCTCTGGGTGGCGTGCGTTGTGTTGACGATGACATACCTGAGTTTGTCATCGGCGCTGGGACCGTCCGGGGCCTTTTCGTTGTACGCGGTGATGTGCCTCGGGACGGCTGTCTTTGTGTGGCAGGTGACGCCCGAAACCAAAGGGCGTACGCTGGAGGACATCGAGAGTATGTTTGAGGAGAAACGGCCATGAACCGCCTGTTGGACTGGCTCCACCGCGGCCCGCTCATCACTGACGGTGCTTGGGGAACTGAACTGCAACGGCTGGGCCTGGCGCCCGGCGAGAATCCGGATCCTTGGAATTTGATGCATCCGGAGCGAGTGGAGCAGGTGGCGCGGGCGTATGTGGAGGCGGGCAGCCAGATCATTCTGACCAACACATTCCGGGCAAACGCGATCAGCCTGACGGAGCAAGGCAGAGTGGAGATTGCGGAGATCAATCGCGCCGGCGTGGCGATTTCGCGGAGGGCGGTGGAGGGGACAAAAACGAAGGTGATCGCGTCGATGGGGCCGTCAGGGAAGATGCTGATGACGGGAGAAGTGGCGCCGGAGCAGATCACCGCGGCGTTCCAGCAACAGGCGCGGGCGTGCGCGGAGGCGGGGGCGGACGCGTTGCTGCTCGAAACGTTCTCGGACTTGGAGGAGGCGTCGCTGGCGCTGTCGGCGGCGCGCGAGGCGCGTCTGCCGGTGATTGTGAGCTTTGTTTTCGATTCGGGAAAGAATAAGGACCGGACGATGATGGGCGCGACGCCGGAGCAGGTGGCCACGCGGATGCAGGGCGAAGGCGCGGCGGCAGTGGGCGCGAACTGCGGATTGGGTCCGGACGGATTCCCGCCGATCAGCACGCGGCTGCGCGATGCTTGCGAGTTGCCAATCTGGATCAAGCCGAACGCGGGACTTCCTGCGATCGTCGATGGGGAAGCGCGGTACACGTTGCCACCGGCGGAGTTCGCAGGATATCTGGCGGCGCTGCTGGACGCGGGGGCGTGTTTCATCGGGGGGTGTTGCGGCACGAATCCCTCGTTCATCAGGGCCCTTGCCGGGGAAATGCGGCGATGCGCTACAAACTGATCGCGTGTGAGATTCTATGCCGAGAGTTCGCGGACGCGCTGGCGCGCTCGCCGCACACGATTGACGTGGAGTTTCTGGGCAAGGGGTTGCATGACCGGGCGGGGAGTTCGATGCGCGACGAGATTCAGGCGCGCATCGACGCGGTTCCGGAGGGCGAGTATGATGCGATCCTGCTGGGGTATGCGCTGTGCGGGAACGGCCTGGACGGGCTGAAGGCGCGGGGGACGCCGCTGGTGGCGCCGCGGGCGCACGACTGCATTACGCTGCTGATGGGAAGCCGCTCACGCTACGAGGAGGAATTTCACCGGAATCCGGGCACGTATTTTCGTTCGACGGGGTGGCTGGAACGCGGACAGGGACTGGAGCCGCTGGTAACGCTGCAGACAGGCGCGGGGGCGTCGCTGAATGATCTGGTTGCGCAATACGGCGAGGAGAACGGGCGGTACCTGTACGAGACGCTGAACAGCTACAAGCAGTCGTACTCGCGGCTGGCGTACATTCACACGGGGTTGGCGCCGGACGCGGAGTTCGCGGAGCGGACGCGGGCGGAGGCGGTGGAGCGAGGCTGGGCGTTCGCGGAGATCGAAGGGAGTTTGCGGCTGTTCAGGCAGTTGCTGGCGGGGGAGTGGGACGATGACGATTTCGTGGTGGTGCGCCCGGGCGGCCGCCTGGCTGCGCGATACGACGAGCAGATCCTTGGGGTGGTGGAACAGGAGGAACCCGCGTCATGACGGGCAAAGAGAGAGTGCTGGCGCGGTTGCGCGGCGAGGCGACCGACTGTCTGCCGCTCCTGCCGATCACGATGATGTTCGCGGCGGACACGGCTGGAGTCCGCTATGGAGACTACGCACGAAACGCCCAAAAACTGGCATATTCGCAGCTGAAGACGGCGGAAAAATACGATTTTGACTACGTTTCGGTGATCTCAGACCCGGCCCGGGAGGCGTCGGATCTCGGCGCGGTGGTCGAGTGGTTCGACGATCAGCCGCCAGCGATCAATGAGTCGCAGGCTCTGATTGATTCACCGGCAAGGCTGAAGGAGTTGCCAGTGCCGGAGGGCTTTCTGGGGCCGCGGATGACGGACCGGATCGAGGGCGTTCGTCTGCTGCACGAAGCGGCGGGTTCAGCGCTGGTGGTGGAAGGATGGGTGGAAGGCCCGTGCGCGCTGGCGGCGGACCTGCGGGGCGTGAACACGCTGATGCTGGATCTGTACGATGATCCGGGTTTTGTCGAGGATTTGTTCGATTACGTCCTGGCGATGGAGATTGTGTTCGCGAAACGGCAGGTGGAAGCGGGCGCGACGATGATCGGCATTGGCGACGCGGCGGCTTCGCTGATCGGGCCGAAGTTTTACGAGCGGTTCGTGCAGCCGCGCGAGAAGCGGATGATGGCGGAGATCCAGGCGCTGGGCGTGCCCGCGCGCCTGCATATTTGCGGGAACACACGGAGGATGCTGGCCGGGATGGGGGCGACCGGCGCGACGCTGGTGGATCTGGACTATCCATCGCCAGTGCACGAGGCGCGCGCGGCGATGGGCCCGGAACAGGTACTGCTGGGCAATCTGGATCCGCTGCGCGTTGTGCATGACGGGACGCCCGAGACGGTGACGGCGGCTATCGCGCAGTGTCATGCCGAGGCCGGACCGAACTTCATCGTGGGTGCGGGTTGCGAAATCCCGCGCGGGACGCCGGCGGAGAACCTGCTGGCGTTGACGCGTTACGCCCGGAGCCACGCTTGAGCCGGATTCTGCGGCTGCCCGCTGGGGCCCCACTATCGGACCGCTTGTTCGCTTCGGGCGTCGAGTTCCCTTGTGGAGGCGAGGGCATTTGCGGCGGATGCCGGTTCCGGTTTCCGGGCGGCGACTGGGAACTCGCGTGCCAGGCGACGACGACGGAAGCGGTGACGGTGGAAGTCGAACAATGGACCGCGCCGCCCACGGTGCTGACCGACGAGGCGAGCGTCACATCGATCGAGCCGCAAGGCGGGTTGGGTTACGCGATCGATCTGGGTTCGACGACGCTGGTGGCGCAGCGGGTGGATCTGCGGACGGGAGAGATTGTCAAAATTCGGACGGGCATCAATCCGCAGACGCGGCGTGGCGCGGACATCATGAGCCGGATCGCGTACGATTTGCAGCATCCGGGGGAGTTGACGGACGCAATCCGGCGGCAGTTGGGCGCGCTGCTCGGCCGCCAGGCGAAGACGGCGATCGTGGCGGGCAACACGGCAATGCACCACCTGTTCTGCGGGTTGAGCGTGGAGCCTCTGGCTGCGGTGCCGTTCCGTTCTCCCTGGCTCGGGGCGCAGCGGTTCACAGGCAAGGAGTTGAACTGGCCGGTGGACGAAGTGATCGTGCTGCCGTGCATTGGCGGGTTTGTGGGCGGGGACACCGTGGCGGGACTGGCGGTGACGCCGTTGGGGGAAGGGGACGCGCTGGTGGATCTGGGTACGAACAGCGAAGTCTGCGTGGCGCGCGCGGGGCGGATCCGTTGCGCGTCCACAGCGGCGGGACCGGCTTTTGAGTCGCCGAAGTTCCGGCGAGGCACCCATCTGGTGGAGAGCGTGGCGGCGGCGCTGGCGGCGGGGCAGGTGCAGCCTTCGGGACGATTGTCAGGGGAAGCGATCGAAGGGTTATCGCAGGCGCACGTGCGGCAGTTACAACTGGCGAAAGCGGCGGTGGCTTCGGGATTGCATCTGCTTGGAGCTTCGGGCACGCTGCACGTGGCCGGCGCATTCGGGAATTACGTGCGGGAGAGTGACGCGAAGCGGATCGGCCTCTTGCCGGCGGGGAGCGCGATACAGGCCGCAGGCAATGCCGCGTTGCGCGGCGCGCGATTTCTGCTGCTGAACCCGTCGCGGCGTGAACAGGTGATCGAGGAACTGCTGGCGCGCACGGAGCATGTCGAACTGGCGGCGTTGCCGGAGTTTCAGGATGCTTACGTGTCGGCAATGCGCTTCGCGTGACGCGGGTCACGGAACGTGGCGGGGCCGACGTGCATCATGATAGACATGATCCGACCCGAGACGTTGTTTGGCGAACAGGGCGACACGCTGTCGCGCCCCCTGGAGCATTTGAAGGCCTGCCACCGCAGGATCGAAGAGCGGTTGGACACGCTGGAGCGAATCGCGGCGCACATTGACTCGGACCGCGAGGAAGCCGTGGCGGCGCTCGGGCGCGTGTTCGCGTTCCTCGATTCGAGCGGCGCGTTGCACACCGCGGACGAAGAGGAGAGCGTGTTTCCCCGGCTGACGCCGAGGCTGGAACGTGCGGAGATGAGCTTCGTGGCGGGCCTGGAGCACGACCACACGACGGCGCATCAGCTCTACACCGAGTTGAAGAAGCGGGCGGCGGAAGGCGATTATGGCGCGCGGTTCCGCGGAGTGATAGAAAGGCTGGTGGCGCACTACCGGAAGCACATTGCGAAGGAGGATGAAGTCCTCGATTCGTTGTGCCGCGAGAAGCTCACGCCGCCGGAGCTTGCGGAGATTTCGCAAGAGATGGTGGCTCGTAGACACACCTAGGATCGGAGCCGGCGTAGTCGCCGGTCAGCGCGTAGGCGCGGGAGCGGGAGCCGCCGCAGAGATTGCGATATTCGCAACCTCCGCACTTCCCGGCAAAGGAGTCGGGATCTCGGAGCACCTGGAAGAGCGCCGATCCGCGGTAGGCCTCCTGCAACGTGTTCCGGCGCACATTGCCGGCGCTGACTTCCAGGAAGCCCGAGGGGAAGATTTCGCCGGTGTGGGAGACGAACATGAAGCCCTTGCCGTCATTGATGGGGAGCAGTCCGCGGGCGGATTTGCGGCGTTGGGCGACGTAGCGGCGGTAGTGCTGGGCTTCGGTGGTTTTGATCTGAAAGGGTGCGCGGAGGCTGGTTTCGTAAAGGAACTCGAAGACCTGCTCGTACTCTTCGGCGGTGAGGTCGTCATCGAGTTGGGCGCGGCCGGTTACGACGAGGAAGAAGACGCTCCAGAGGGTGGCGCCTTCGTCGCCGGCGACCTGGGCGATCCGCGCAAGTTTGTCCATGCTGAAGCGGCTGACCGTGGTATTGATCTGGGTTTCGAGGCCCACGCGCCGGGCGGCGCGGAGAGCCTCGATAGTGCAGTCGAATGAGCCCGCAACGCCGCGGAAGCCGTCGTGGCTTTGGGCGTCGGGGCCGTCGAGGGAGACCGCCATTCGCGAGACGCCGCAATCGCGGAAGCGTTCAACGGCAACCGGCGTGAGCAGCGGAGTGGCGCTGGGAGTGACGGTGGTTCGCAAGCCGATGCTGACACTGTAGCTGAGCAGGTCGAACAGGTCGGCGCGCTTCAGCGGGTCGCCGCCGGTGAAGACGAGCAGAGGATCACCGAAGGCCTTCACCTGATCGAGCATCCGCCGGGCCTCGGCCGTGGACAGTTCGCCGGAGTGGCGGTCGGGCACGGCAGAGGCGCGGCAGTGGCGGCAGGCGAGGTCACAGGCCTGGGTGGTTTCCCAGATCACCAGGAACGGGGCTTGCGAGAAGTCGAGCATGAACGGTCTCCCTCTGTTTGGGTGGAGTGGCTCAATCGCCCGCGGCCATGGAGGGCTCGGGGGTGGCTTCCGGAGCGGCATCTGCGGCGATCCAGACCTGCGCACCGGCTTCTTCAGCCGTGGTGCGCCGGAGGTGGAAGTAGCCGTAGGCGAGTCCGGCGACGATGGGGAGGATGCCCACGACGATGAAGACGGTATCGGGGACCATGCGCAGCCAGAGGAGCTTGTTGATGATGGGCTGCGAATAGAATTCGAAGCTGCGTGCCCACCAGTAGCCGCGTTCATAGGTTTGCAGCGACTGGATGGTGCCGATGGGCAGCAGGGTCATCAGGATCATGCCCATCAGACCGGCGTTGAGGCCCCAGAAGCCGGTCATCATCCAGCGCTCCTTCCAGCGGTCCGGCTTGATGATGTTGCGAAGCGAGAACATGCCGAGCGCGAGCGCGAGCATGCCATAGACGCCCATCAGCGCGCCGTGGGCGTGGGCGGCGGTCAGGAAGTTGCCGTGCTGGAAGTAGCTCACGAAGGGGAGGTTGATGAGGAAACCAAGCACACCCGCGCCGAAGAGGTTCCAGAAGGCGGTGGCGACAAGGAAACTGAAAGCGACCTTGTAGGGGAACTCCCGGCCGCCCTCGCGGACGACGCGGTATTGGCCGTAAGCCTCGACCATCAGCAGCGACAGCGGGATCACCTCCAGCGCGGAGAAGATGGAGCCGAGCGCCATCCAGAATTCGGGCGCGCCGATCCAGTAGTAGTGGTGGCCGGTGCCGATGATGCCCGAGCCAAGCAGGATGGTGAGCTGGAAGTACAGGGCGCGCAGCGTCGAGCGGGCGGTGACGAGGCCGAGGCGCACCATCAGGAAGCCGATAACCACCACGGCGAAGACTTCGAACATGCCTTCCACCCAGAGGTGGATCAGCCACCAGCGCCAGTAGTCGGCCATGGTGATGTGGGAATCCTTGCCGATGAACAGGGCGAAGCAATAGAAGACCGGGATGGCGGCAGCGGAGTAGAGCAGCAGGTGGGTCAGGCCGCCTTTGTCGCCTTCGGCCTGGAGGGCGCCGCGGAGACCACGATAGACGATGAACAGCCAGATGAGCATGCCGGCGATGAGGAGGTACATCCAGAGGCGGCCGAGTTCGAGGTACTCCCAGCCCTGCGTGCCGAGCCAGTACCAGTTGTCGCCCAGCATGCCCTTCACGGACATGTATTCACCGGCAAGCGAGCCAACGACGACGATGACCAGGGCGGTGAAGAGGATGTTGACGAGGGTCTTCTGGCCTTTCGGCTCTTTCGGGTTGACGAGCGGCGCGGTGAAGATGCCCATGCCGAGCCAGGCGGTGGCGATCCAGAAGATGGCGAGTTGGAGGTGCCAGGTGCGGGCGACGTTGAAGGGCAGAATGTCGTTCAGGGGGAAGCCATAGAAGGAGGCGCCATCGGCATAGTCGTGGGCCATCTTGCCGCCCAGCAGGGCCTGGGCGAGGAAGAGGATGAAGGCGACGACGAAGAACTTGGCGGTGGCTTTCTGCGAGGGGGTCAAGGGCATCGAGAGGATGTCGAACTTGAGGCTGGCGCCGGGGGCGTCCACGGGTTCGAGGCGGTAGCGATGCCAGAAGAAGATGATGACGGCGAGGAAGAAAATCAGGCCGGCGACCGAAGCGGCCGACCACATCACGGAGCCGGCCGTGGGGCCATTGCCGGCCTGGGCATCGTAGGGCCAATTGTTGGTGTAGCTGTGATTGGCTTCGGGGCGCTTGGCGGTCGAGAGCCAGGCGGTCCAGGTGACGAAGGCGGCGAACTGCCGCGAAGCTTCCGCGTGTTGGGCGGGATCTTCGCCCTGTTCACGCGCGGGCAGCAGCGCGCCCTTGGGCAGAGCGAGCGGCTCGGAGCCGTCCGTGAAATGGGCGTCGTAGCGATTCGAGACGAGTAGGAACGCGCGCGCCTGGCCGTCAGTGAACAGGAGGCGGCGGGTCGAGTCGTCATAGCGGTTGACGCGGAGTTCCTCCTTGATCTGGGCGTCGACGCCGGCGCGTTCGGCAGCTGACATCTGAGCATAACGGCCGCCGGATTTCTCCTCCTGCAGCGCTTCGACGATCCAGTGCAGGGTCTCAGCGGTGTAGTCGGGGCCGAGGTAGGCGCCATGGCCGAGGATTGAGCCGTAGTTCATCAGGTCGCGTTTGCGGAACAGTTCCTGACCGGCCTGGATGTCGGCAGCGGTGAAGAGAACCTCGCCACGCGAAGTGACGACGGCTTCCGGAATCGGCGCCTTGCTCTTGTACATGAAGAAGCCGCCCACGAGCATCACGGTGAAGCCAAACAGCATGGTGATCAGGAGACCATGCTTCCAAAGGCCTGAATTCGGGGTTTGAGTGCGTGTCATCGAGAATTTGTACTCCCTGCATTCAAGGCTAAGGGGGCACCCCCGGCGCACAACATGACTCCAGTCACGGTGGAACCGGAAAAAAAGGTCCAGACTGGAAATGTGAACGGAAGCGGCTTAGAATTCGGTCTCAGCTTCCCGGCGCAGGGCGCCGGAATCGAGAATTTCCACGCGCCGCTTCACCACGCGCAGAAAGCCCTCAGCCTGGAAGCGCGCCAGATTGCGGGAGACCACTTCGCGGACGGTCCCCAGGCGAGCCGCGATCTCCTCGTGGGTCAACGGCACGTGGACGAGGTCGCCCCCCTGCTCCTCGGCCGCCTGAAGGAGCACCTGCGCCAGACGCTGGCGGACGCTGCCGAACGTGATCAATTCCACCAGTTGGACAAGCTGGCGCAGACGCCGGCCGGCGATGGCCAGCACCTTGAGCGGCACCTGCGGGTGCTCTTCACAGAAGCGGCGAAAGTCCTCTTTGTGCAGGAAGTAGGCCGTGACAGGCTGAATGGCCGTCACTGTGGCCGGGTATGGGCCTCCGTCAAACAGGGGAATCTCGGCCACGCTTTCGGGAGCGGCGAGAACGGTCAGCATGATTTCACGCCCAGTCGGCGACAGTTTGGCGATTTTGACCGCGCCTTCCCCAATCACCCACAGCCCATCCGCGGGGTCGCCTTCATAAAACAGAATCTCTCCCGTCTCGAAGCGGCGTTCTCCAGCGAGAGAACCGATTTGTTGGCGCTCGATCGGCGTCAGCGAGGCAAACAGCGTGGTGCGCGCAAACGTCTCCCGGCGCAGGAGAGGCGAGGCTGACGGAGGTTCGGATGGCTTACGCAATCGGCTTTCAATGTACCGCATGCGCGCAATGCCTCTCCACTTGCCCCAATGGAGCGATCCAGCCAGGGCGGCGCCGGTATCGCATCGAGCCCCTGCTGTGCACTGAGTGTCTTTTCTATGATGACGAGCCCGCCTGCGTGGTCGCTTGCCCCCACGGCGCCGTCCAACCCGATTACGAAACCACCCCGGACCGAAAGGAGTCCCACCCCAAATGAGTGATCTTTACATCTACCACGCCAGCCTTGCCGACCAGGGCGAACTGCCATCGAACGGCATCCTGAGCCGCACGCTTCAGAACGACGCCCGCAGCAAGGTGATCCAGTTCACGTTCGCGCCCGGCACCGAGTTGACCGCCCACACGGCGCCGATGCCAGCCACCATCTTCATCGTCAGCGGCGAATGTGAGCTCCAGCTTGGCCCGGACACAATGGATGCCGCCGGTGGCGCCTTCGCCTACATGACGCCCAAACTGGAGCATGCCATCCGGGCGCGGACCCAGGTCGTGATGTTGCTGACGATGATCAAAGGCGTAGCGCCGGAA
This sequence comes from Bryobacterales bacterium, assembly GCA_003487005.1. Taxonomy (GTDB): domain Bacteria; phylum Acidobacteriota; class Terriglobia; order Bryobacterales; family Bryobacteraceae; genus PNKE01. Next base: position 589 of record DNFG01000113.1, on the reverse strand, counting down.
GCGGCGAAGTAAGCGGAAAAAGGGCGTCAAAACCTGCATCAGAGCACGTTTTGACGCCCGTTTTGCGTTCGTTTACTGCCGTGTCAGCGCGGTGCCGATCACTTCGCCGGAGACGATCAGTTCGACACGCCGGTTCTGCTGGCGGCCGTCACGGGTGGAGTTGTCGGCGATCGGCATGGTCTTGCCGAAGCCCTGGGAGGTGAGCATGCCGGCCTCAAGACCCTGGGAAACGAGATAGTTCCGGACGGACTCGGCTCGCCGTTCACTCAGCCGCTGGTTCAATTCGTCGCTGCCGGTCGAGTCGGTGTGACCCTCAACCGCAATCCGCAGTGTCGGATAGGCGAGAACGACGCCCGAGAAGCGGGCGAGCTTCTCACGCGCTTCCTGGCGGAGGTCAAACTTGCCGACATCGAACAGCACATCGGCCATGTTGACGACCAGACCACGCTCGGTGTCACGGGTTTCCAGAATCTGGTTGAACCGGGCCAGCAGCGAAGCGCGCAAGGCCTGCTTCTCTGCCAGCGCCTGACGGGCGGCTTCCTCGGCGTCGCGGGCGGCATCTTGCGCGCGGCGGGCGGCGTCGGAGGCC
>DNFG01000124.1:6137-6376 GCA_003487005.1 Bryobacterales bacterium | reverse complement strand
GGCGAAGGCCAGCAGGGCGGCCGCGCTAGCGAAGAAGTGCTTTAATATCATCTTCAAATGCGCTCTTGGGCTGCAGGCCGATGTGGACGGAGGCGATCCGGCCCTGGCGGTCGATGATGAAGGTGGAGGGCAGGGACTCGACGCCGCCGTACTTCTGGGAGACCTCTTCGGTGCCGACGACGACGCGGTAGTTGACCTGTTTGTCCTGGATATAAGGCTTCACGACTTCCCAGCCTTCG
>DNFG01000124.1:0-5780 GCA_003487005.1 Bryobacterales bacterium | reverse complement strand
GCACCAGGTGGCCCAGAAGTTGAGCAGGACGACTTTGCCCTTGAGGGAGGAGAGCTGGATGTCGCGGCCGTTGGCGTCCTTGAGGGTGAAATCAGGGGCGGGGTTGCGCTTGGCTGCGGGTTTGAGGCTCGATTCTGCGGCTTCGGCGTGGGCGGGGTCACCGCCGGGCCGGGAGCAGGCGGCAGAGAGAACCAAAGCGGCGGCCAGCAGACCGCGGAGGAGGGTGGTTTTCATGCGGGAAGGACTCTAATTAGGGATTCTATCAATCATTTAGATGCGCCAACCGGCGGAATGGTGACGCTGAAGAGTTTCGAGCCAGAGGCGGCGGGCTGAACGGGCGCCTGGAGGGAGGGTGAACTCGTCATGGGCCTGAAGTCCGGCCCAGAGCCAGGCGGCGGAGTCGCAGAAGCTCTCACAGGCATATTCGCGCCAGCGGCGGGAGCGGCGAAGGGGATCATCGGGGCGGAGGGCGAGTTTTCGCCACTCGGATGACCAGCCGAGTTCGCCGGGGAGGCTCCGGTCAAGTTCTTGAGAGACAAGGGTTTCCCAGGAGCGGCGTTCGGTGTTGGCGAGGCGGGCCCAGACGAAATGGAAGAGTTCGTGGACGAAGATCCGGGCGCGCTCGGCGGGATGGCGGCGGAGCGAGGAATCGAGGACGAGGAGGCGTTTGCGGGGATAGCTGGCGGCATGGACGGGTTGCCCGGGCCCGGGTCCGGATTCGAGGCGGCCGCCGCGAGTGCGGAGGCCGCGGCGCCATTCGATTTGCAGGGGTTGGCCCTGAAGGGGGCCGATGGGGGCGAGAGCCCGGATCAGGGCCGGGCCTGCCCCTGCAAGAAGCTCTCGTCCTTCACTTCCACCTGGACGGATTTGCGAACGCCCTCGACCCATTGGTCCAGAAACTCCTTTTGCAGTTCGATGTAGATGTCGTCGCGGACCTGCTCGAAGGGCTGTTGGATCATCTGTTCGAGCCGGAAGAGGTAATAACCGTTGGGCTGGCGGATGGGTTCGCTGATCTCGCCGGGTTTCAGGGCGAAGACAGCCTGGGTGATGTTGGTGGGGAGGCTGGAATCGGAGGGCTTGATGTCGGGGAAGTCGCCGTCTTTGGACTTGGAGTCGGGGTCGTCGGAGTATTCGCGGACGAGTTTGACGAAGTCGGCGCCCTTGCTCAGTTGGGCTTTGAGTCTGGCGGCGAGGGCCTGGGCATCGGCTTCAGTGCGGCCGCCGGCGGCGCCGGGCAGGGCGGTATTGGTGAAGGCGAGGTAGAGGACCTTGATTCTGGCGGCGGAATACTTGTTCGGGTTCTTGTCGTAGTAGGCGCGCTGGTGTTCGGGCAGGATTTTGGCCTCGCGGTTCTTAACGTCGAGGACATACTGGGCCAACTGCATCATTTCGTTGTAGGCGATGCGGGACTTGTAGGGCTCGAGTTCATGGACTTTGAGCTTGCGTGCCTCTTCGGCGAAGCGCTGGGTGAGGGCGAACATATCGAGGAAGCCCTGGCGGTTGGAGTTGAACTGGGCGGGGATGTTGCCGCCGATGTTGCGCATCAACTGCTCGAATTCGGCGCGGGTGTAGTCGCGGCCGTTGATGGTGACGGCGACGGGGTCGGCCGCGGCGGCGCCGATGGCAGCCAAAGTCAATAGAATCAGTGGTTTCATCATTATCTTCTCGAATGGTACCATGCAGTTGATGCCGGGACTGTTACTGGACGTTTCCCTGTGGTCGGCGGACCTGGCGAACCTGGAGAGCGAGATCCGGCGCCTGGAACCGGTGGCGGATTCCTTCCACTTTGACGCCGCGGACGGGCATTTTGTCCCGTCACTCTTGTTTTTCCCTGATCTGATTGCGCGACTGCGAAGTTTGACGCGGGTTCCGTTCCATTTGCACTTGATGGCGACGCGGCCGCTGGACCTGCTGGACGCGTTTCTGGAGGCGGGAGTGGACCGGGTTTCCGTGCCGCTGGAGAATGGCAAGCGGGTGGGGCCGGTTCTGGAGCGGCTGGCGGTGAGAGGGGTGGCAGCGGGGCTTTCGGTGGATATCGAGACACCGTGGATGCTGCTGAAGGATTTTCTGCCGCGGATTGACACGGTGCTGGTGATGGGCACGGTGATGGGGGCGAAGGGGTTGGACCTGGACCCGCGTGCACTGGACAAGATCAGGGCGATCAAGGGTTTGCAGGCGAAGGTGCGGGTTTTCGCCGACGGGGGGATCCGCGAGCACACGGTACCGCTGCTGCGCGACGCTGGGGCGGACGGAATCGTGCCTGGTTCGCTGATTTGCGGGGTGGAGGACGTGGCGGGGACGGCGGCGTGGCTGAAGTCGCTGCAGTGAGGTGAATTTCTTCAACGGAGGGGGCGGATCGGCCGATATGTCAGTCGAGGTTCCCCCATGATCCGGCTGACGCGATTGAATAACATACCTTTCTATCTGAATCCGGACTTGATCGAGCACGTTGAATCGACACCTGACACGTTGATTTCATTGACAAACGGGCAGAAGTACATGGTTCTGGAAGCGGCGGAGGAGGTATTGGAGAAGGTGGTCGCACTCAGGCAGCGGATCTACGAAGGGGTCTTGTTGTCAGTGCGGAATTCCGCGGCGGGCGGCGAGTAGGAGTCTGCCATGGCAAGTGCACGCGCCCGGTTGCGGATGGATCTCGGCAGTGTTGGGGGGTTGCTTCTCGCTGGGGTTGGGATTTTCGGGGGATTCTGGCTGGAGAACGGCCGTCCCCATCAAATGATCGGGATATCGGCGGCATTGATTGTGTTTGGGGGGTGTTTTGGGGCGACGATGGTGGCGAATTCGCCGGGTTTGGTCCGGTCTGCGCTGGGGCGGTTGCGCGAGGTGTTTTATGAACCGGAATCGGGCCATGCCGAGACGATCGAGTTGATTGTGGGCTACGCGACGATGGCTCGCAAGAACGGAATTGTGTCATTGGAGGCGGAAGCGAGTGCGATTCGCGACGGATTTCTGCGCAAGTCGATGCTGTTGGCGGTGGATGGGGCGGACTTGCAGGAGTTGCGCTCGATGATGGATCTGGAGATCGATCTGGCGGAGCAGCAGATGGAGCGGGAGGCGCGGGTGTTTGAGTCGGCAGGCGGCTATGCGCCGACGATCGGGATTATCGGGGCGGTGCTGGGCCTGATTCTGGTGATGGAGAACATGCGAGACATCGAGAAGGTGGGTCACGGGATCGCTGCGGCATTCGTGGCGACGATTTATGGAGTCGGGGTGGCCAATATTTTCCTGCTTCCGGCGGCGCACAAGATCAAAATCCGGGCGCAGAGCGAGCGGGAGCGCCGGGAGTTGATGCTGGAGGGAGTGACGGCGATCGTGGAGGGGATGAATCCGAAACTGATCCGGCTGAAATTGGAGGCGTTTTTGAGCGAACAGGAGCGTCCCTCCAGGACGAGGGCGGCTTGAAATGGGACTTCGGGGGAGGCGGCGGAAGGAGGAGCCATCCAGCCATGACCGCTGGCTGGTGAGCTACGCCGACTTCATCACGCTGATGTTCGCGTTCTTCGTGATGATGTACGCCAATTCCAAGACGGATCAGGACCGGGCGCAGCAGATTTCGGAAGCATTCAAACAGGCGTTGAACGAAGGCCGGATTACGCAGACGATTGCCAAGCTGGTCCGCCGGGAGGAGCGTCCGCAAGAGGAACCGGCCGCGAACCGGATGTTGATGGGCCCGGAGGCGCCGCCCGTTCCGGCCGATCCGATGGGGGAACTGCTACCCTCCTTGCAGGAATTGAACGAGACGTTGAAGAAGGAGATCGAGACGGGGAGGCTGGAAGTCCGGCTGGAGCGGCGCGGGTTGGTGATCAGCTTGCGGGAGGCCACATTCTTTCCTTCGGGGAACGATTCGGTGGAGCCCTCCACGATTCCGACGCTGGCAGTGATTGCGGAGGAGCTGAAACGGACGCCGAATCCGATCCGGCTGGAGGGGCATACCGACTCGATTCCGATCAGCAACGCGCGATTCCGGAGTAACTGGGATCTCTCGGCGGCTCGAGGAATCGCGATGCTGGATCTGTTCACGAGCCGGTTCGGGTTGCCGGCAGAAAGACTGGCTATCGCAGGATTCGCGGAGACGGCGCCGGTGGCCTCGAACGAGACGGCCGAGGGCCGGGCCCGGAACCGGCGGGTGGATATCGTGGTGTTGAACGAGGAGGCCACGAAATCGCAGCCGGTACAAACGGCGCCGGGTGGTGTCACCGGAACGTAGCCTTGGCTTGCTACCGTTATCTTGATGCTTCGTCTCGCCGCCCTCTTTACCCTGATTGTCGTGTCCTGCCAGGCTCAGGCGCCGCCCGCCGAGGTCAAGCCGGAATCCGCGGCGGAGCCCGTATACACCGCAATTACGGTGACCGCGACGCTCGGCAGAGCGGAGGCGGCGGCGGAGTCCGCGCCGGTCGCATTGATTCGGGAGGAGGACGAATTGCGCGAGCGACCGCTGCTGACGATCGGCAATGCGCTCGAAAGCGCGCCGGGCATCCTGGTGCAGCAGACGTCGACTTCGCAGGTGTCTCCATTTCTTCGCGGATTGACCGGCTACCAGGTGCTGAATCTGATTGACGGCATCCGCTTCAACAACTCGACGTTCCGGTCGGGTCCGAATCAGTATCTGGCCTTTGTGGAACCCGGGCAGGCGCGGCAGGTGGAAGCGGTGCTGGGCCCGGCGGGCTCGCTGTACGGGAGCGACGCGATGGGCGGATCGATCCAGGTTTTGACAGTGGACCCGCGCTTCGCCGCCAGCGCGGCCCGCGAGTGGCATGGCGATTTTGGGCTGTTTGCGGGTTCCGCCGACCGTTCCGGGGGACTTCGCGGTCAAGTCAGCCTCGGCACGGCGCGCGCGGCGTGGCTTGCGGGCGGCACGGCCCGCCGGCACAACGATCTGCGGCCCGGGGGCGGCTTCGACTCCCGCCACGCGTTCCGCCGGCTGTTCGACCTTGACCCCGGGTTGATCCGGTCGTTGACGGGCTCACGGCTCCGGGACACGGCATTTGGCCAGACGGGCGCACACACCAAGCTCGCGCTCCGTCCGTCCGCGACCCAGAGTTTCACCGCCTGGTATCAGTTCAGCGAACAGACCGGCGCCGATGGATACAAGGATCTGTGGGGAGGGCTGGGGCGGATGCAGTCGAAGTTTGAACCGCAGCGGGTTCACTTCGCTTACGCCCGCTACGAAAAGCTGGACCTGGGCTGGCTGGACCGGCTCGCGGGCACACTTTCGTTCAATTCGATGAGTGACGGAACCGTCCGCCAGGGGATGCGTGCCACCGACACAGTGATCACGGACACCAGCCGGGTGAACACGGTTGGGTATACCGGCCAGGGCGCGAAACAGTTCGCGCGCGGCCTTTTACTGACATTTGGGGCGGATTTGTACGACGAGAGAATCAGCGCAGCGCGGTTGAACAACGTAGCCGCGGCGCGCCCGCTGTATCCGGACGGCTCCCGCTACACGACGACGGGCCTTTACGCGCAGGGCATTCAGGAGCTGTTCAACAACCGCCTGCGTGCCCTGGCGGGGGTTCGTTTTACGCGAATCGGGTTCCGGACCCGCGACGACGCCCGCTTTGGTGTTCCGGCGAGCCAGCAGAGTTTTCACGATGTCACGATGAATGGCAGCCTGACTTTCCGGCTGACGCGGGTATTTGAGGTCCATGCCCTGGGCGGTCGTGGCTTCCGGGCTCCGAATCTGAACGATCTGGGCGCGCTGGGGCTGAACGACCTGGGGTATGAGATTCCGGCGTCTGAGAGATCGGAAGAGCGGCGTG
>DNFG01000157.1 GCA_003487005.1 Bryobacterales bacterium | reverse complement strand
TTGCTCCCTTCCGGGCCTGGCGGGGTTCACAGACATTGCGTCACCCGGGACCATAAAATGATCCGCTAGCTCGATCGGTCGTCACGCGTACGCGACGCGGTGGCGGACAGGGAGGGATTCGAACCCTCGGCACCTTTCAGTGCACACGATTTCCAATCGTGCACCTTCGGCCACTCGGTCACCTGTCCAGTGGCTCACTTCATCTGGCGGAGGGGGGGAGATTCGAACTCCCGAGGCTTTCGCCTACCTGCTTTCGAAACAGGCACCTTCGACCACTCGGACACCCCTCCAGAGAACTATTTCTGGCCTTCGGCGCGCAGCATCTCGAAGAAACGCTTGAGCTCCGCGGCGCACTCGTCGGCGCGAACGCCACCGACGACGTCGACGCGATGGTTGAGCCGCGCGTCCGTGCAGATCTGGTAGAGCGTCTGCACCGCGCCGGCCTTGGGGTTCGGACAGCCGAACACCAGGCGCCGCACGCGCGCGTTGACGATGGCGCCGGCGCACATCGGACACGGCTCCTGGGTCACCACCAGGATCGCGTCCACGCGCCAGTGACCGATGCGTGCCGCCGCGTCACGGAGCGCTTCCACCTCGGCGTGGGCAGTCGGGTCACCACGCTCCTCGCGGCGGTTGCGGCCGCGACCGAGGATGGCGCCTTCATCACCCACGACCACCGCTCCCACGGGCACGTCACCCGCCGCTGCGGCCAGCCGTGCCTCGTCGAGCGCGACGCCCATCAAGTCTTCGTAGACCAACATGCGGCGGATCCGAGAGGGGTCGAACCTCTAACCCCCGGTTCCGTAGACCGGTGCTCTATCCATTGAGCTACGGATCCAAAACGAGTTGCCAAACCAATCTTTGCGGAGAGAGAGGGATTCGAACCCTCGGTACAGGGAATCCCCCATACGCCGGTTTAGCAAACCGGTGCCTTCAGCCACTCGGCCATCTCTCCATGGGCCAATGGCAAGACGACGATCGAGCTATTCGGTTATCAGCCTGGCGGAGGAGGAGGGATTCGAACCCCCGGAGCTTGCGCTCGGCGGTTTTCAAGACCGCTGCCTTCGACCGCTCGGCCACTCCTCCAGGGAACCCAGAGGTGACGCGCAGTATATGGAGCGGCCCCCTCTTGTAAAGGATCATCCGTTCGGTTTTTGCGGCGGCGAAACGCGTTCGGTGCCGCCGACATAGGGCCGGAGGGCCGGCGGGATGACGACCGACCCGTCCGCGTCCTGGTACTGCTCGAGGATCGCCACCAGCGTCCGCCCCACCGCGAGCGCGGAGCCGTTGAGCGTGTGCACCGCGCGCGGCTTGTCGCCGGCCGCCGGCCGGTACCGGATCTTGGCGCGCCGCGCCTGGTAGTCCTCGAAGTTGGAGCACGACGAGATCTCGCGGAACGCGTTCTGCCCCGGCAGCCACACCTCGAGGTCGTAGGTCTTGGCCGACGTCGCGCTCATGTCGCCCGTGCACAGCGTGACGACACGATAATGAAGGCCGAGGCCCTGGAGCACCTTCTCGGCATCCGCCACGAGCGTCTCGAGCTCGGCGTAGCTGGTCTCGGGCGCCACGAACTTCACGAGCTCGACCTTGTCGAACTGGTGCAGGCGGATGAGCCCGCGGGTGCCCAGTCCCGCCGAGCCGGCCTCGCGGCGGAAGCACGGCGTGTACGAAACGTACCGCAGCGGGAGCGAGGCGGCCGGGAGAATTTCCTCCCGGTGGAGATTGGTGACGGGAACTTCCGCGGTCGGAACGAGATAGAGATCGTCCCGTTCGATGCGGTACAACTGCTCCTCGAATTTCGGCAACTGGGAGGTCCCGGTCAGCGCTTCCGGCCGGACGACCAGCGGCGGACTGATTTCGGTGTATCCGTGTTCCCGGGTGTGGAGGTCGAGGAGGAAGTTGATCAGGGCCCTTTCCAATCGCGCGCCCTTGCCGGTGTAGCAGACGAACCCGCTGCCGCTCAGCTTCGCCGCGCGTTCGAAATCGAAAAGCTGGAGCCGCTGGCCGATGGCGACGTGGTCTTCGGTCTTCGCCAGGACCGGCTTTTCTCCCCAGGTGCGGATCAGCGGGTTGTCTTCTTCGCCGCGGCCTGCGGGGACCGATTGCTGCGGGAGGTTGGGAAGCGCAAGCAGGCGCTCGCGCTGCGTTTCCTCCAGGATGGCGCTGGCCTGTGAAAGTTCCTGCATCTCGGCCGCCTGGGCCTTGACCTGGGCTTCGATGGCGGAGGAATCCTGGCCCTGCGCCCGGAGCCTGCCAATTTCCTTGCTCAGGCGGTTCCGGTCGGCCTGAAGCGTCTGCAGCCTGGTTTCCGCGGCGCGGCGTTCCGTGTCGCAGGCCAGAACGGCATCAACCTCCGCATCCAGGCCGGAACCCCCGCGCGTGGCGAGGCGGGCTTTGACGGAATCGGCGTTTTCTCGGAGGAGTCTGATGTCGAGCATTGGACAGAGTTGTCAGATTTCATCTATACTGCCAACTCTCTCAACAATGCCTGTTCAATTTCGCGATTACTACGAGACCCTGGGGGTGGCGAAAACCGCCTCCCAGGATGAAATCAAGAGCGCCTTCCGCAAGCTGGCGCGGAAGTTCCACCCGGATACCGCGCAGGACAAAAAGACAGCGGAAGAGAAGTTCAAGGAAATCAATGAGGCCTATGAAGTCCTGAGCGATCCGGAGAAGCGGAAGAAATACGATGACTATGGGGCCAACTGGCAGCAGGGCGGCTTCCAGCCCCCGCCCGGCGGTGGACAATGGCACCAATCCGGCACGTCCGGCGGAATGGGCGGCTATGCGGACGGCGGAGCCGAATTCCATTTCGGCGGCACGGGATTCAGCGACTTTTTTGAACAGCTCTTCGGTGCCCGCCGCGGGGGAGGGCGGGGATTTTCGGGATACGATTTTGAAGAAAGCCCGGTGCGCGGCCAGGACGTCGAAGCCGACATCCTGGCGACGTTCGAGGAGGCCCTGCATGGATCAACGCGCCAGATTTCCTTCCGGCGCGGAGACTCGGGAAAAATCCAGACCTATACGGTCAAGATTCCCAAGGGC
>DNFG01000378.1 GCA_003487005.1 Bryobacterales bacterium | reverse complement strand
GTTCGAACCCGCCGCCGGCGGAGACGCCTTCGTCTCCCGCGGCGCCGAAGGCCAGTTGACCTTCCACGGAGCGGCCGCCACCCTTCGCTTCGCCGCCGGTCCCGGCCGCCCCGCTGGCCGCCTCGACTGGCGGCTGCTCGACGCCGCCAGTAACCCCTCCCTCCAGGGTGTCCAGCCTCGCACCGCCCGCTCCAACTATTTCCTCGGCCGTGAACGCTCCCAGTGGCGCATGGACGTTCCCCAATACGCCCGCGTCCAGGCCTCCAGCGTCTACCCCGGCATCGACCTCGTCTGGTACGCCCAGGGCCGCCTTCTCGAGTACGACTTCGTCGTCGCCCCAGGCGCCGACCCCTCACGGATCCGCTTCCAGGTCGCCGGCGCCGCCCCGCGCCTCGACCCCTCCGGCGATCTCGTCTACTCCGTCAACGGCCTCGAAGTCCGCCAGCACCGCCCCGTCGTCTATCAGACCGCCGCCAATGGCCGCCGCGACCCCGTCCACGCCGCCTATCGCCTCGAAGCCAACGGCGCCGTTGGCTTCGATCTCGCTGCCTACGACCCTCAGCGCCCGCTCGTCATCGATCCCGTCTTTTCCTACGCTGGTTTCCTCGGCGGCGTTCGTCTCGATGTCGCCCGCGCCGTCGTCATCGACCCTGAAGACGGCGGCCTCTGGATCGCTGGTTCCTCCCAGTCTGATCTCTCCCTCCCCGAGGAAACCGTCACCGTCCAACGCGAATTCGGCGGCTTTGTCGACGCCTTCATCGCCAAAATCATGCCCGGCCCCAACGGCGGCGGCGAACTGATGTACTGGTCTTACTTCGGCGGCACCGGCAACGACGAAGCCACCGCCATGGCCCTCGGCGCCGATGGCGCCTTCGTCATCACCGGCACCACCAACTCCCTCGACTTCCCCCCCGCCGGCACCCCCTTCCGTATCGATAACCCCCAGAACGACATCGAAGCTTTCCTGATCCGCTTCGACCCCCGCATCGAAGGCGAATTCGCCATGACCTACTCCACACTCTACGGCGGAGAAGGCCGCGAATATCCCCAGGCCGTCGCCACTGACGGCATGGGCAAAGTCGTCATCGCCGGTTACAGCAATTCCGGTGAACTCCCCAAGGGCGAAGCCACCGCCCTCCAGCCCTCCAATCGCGGCGGTCAGGATATCTTCTTCGCCCTCTTCGACCTCTATGCCCCCACCGGCGAAGAAACCCTCGTCAAGGACAGCTTCCTCGGCGGCAATTACACCGATATCGCCAACTTCGCCGCCTTCGACCCCCAGGGCCGGATCGTCCTGGCCGGTGTCACCATGTCCAACGACTTCCCCCTCGCCGGTCCTTCCTGGCAAAGCGAGATCCCCGGATTCACCTCCGCCTTCGTCGCCATCATTGACCCCGCCCTCTCCGGCCTCGATCAACTCGTCTACGCCACCTACCTCGGCGGTAGCGGCCTCGATGGCGTCACCGCCGGCTATCTCGGCCCCGACGGCCGCCTCTGGCTCACCGGCTACACCACCTCCCAGGACCTTCCCGTCACCCCCGGCGCCGCCCAACTCGCCCTTGCCGGCTCCGTCGATTCCTTCCTGATGGTCGTGGATCCCTCCCAGGCCGGCGTGGACTTCCTCAAGTACTCCACCTTCTTCGGCGGTGGCGTCACCGAGGTTCCCTACGGATTCGCCGTGAATCCCACCACCGGCGTCGCCCTCCTCGCCGGCTACTCCGCTTCTCCCAACTTCCCCAATCGCAACCCGCCCGTCTCCGTTCCGGAATCTCTCACCATCCTCGAATCCTTCTTCGTCGCCATCGACACCACCGCCACCGGTCCGGACGCCATCCTTTACGCCGCCCAGTATGGCGGCAAGGGCCGTGACATCATCTACGGCGCCACGCTCGCCGCCGATGGAACCATCGCGGTCGTGGGCAGCACCTCTTCCGACAACCTGCCCACCGCCTCGCCGACGGGAAAATTCAACCCTCCCGGCTTCGATACCGGCTGGTATCTTGTCCTCGCCCCCTAACGCGCCGTCTGCAAGATCGGAAACACGCCCGCCTCGCGCAATCCCTGCGCCGTGAGCGCGTCCGTCGTCACCGTGATCAACTCGTTCGCCGGCCGTGCCCCGGTCAGTTCCACCTGCAGGTAGTTCTCTGTCAACGCCGTCCCGTTGTCCAGAGTCACCGCCCGCAGTGGCCGTCCCAGCATCCGGCGCCGGAACTCCGCGTTCTTCGCCTCGCCCAGCGCCCGCAACACCCGCGTCCGCTCTTTCCGGACCTGCCACGGTACCTGACCCAACTCCGCCGCGGGCGTCCCCGGCCGCTCACTGTACGTAAACACGTGCAGGTAGGTCAACGGCAGGCTTTCAACGAATGCCACCGTCTCCCGGAACTCCTCCTCCGTCTCCCCCGGAAAGCCCGTCATCACGTCCGCCCCGAACGCGGCATCCGGCATCAGAGCCTTCGCCCGCCGGATCCGGTCCTCGTAATGACGCGTCCGGTACTTGCGCTTCATCCGCTTCAAGACGGAATCGGATCCCGATTGCAGCGGTGCATGCACATGCTTTGCGATCCGTGGCTCGGCCGCCATCAGCGCCAGTAACTCGTCCGAAAAATCCATCGGCTCCACCGAACTCAGCCGGAACAGCGAAGCCTCTGTCTCCGCCAGCAGGATCCGCAGCAACCCCGCCAGCCGCAACGCCCCCCGCCCGCTCTCGAACCCCCGCTCCCGCCCCCAGCGTCCCAGGTTGATCCCCGTCAACACAATCTCCCGGTAGTGCGCCGCCAGATGCCGGACCCGCGCCACCACCTCCTCCAGCGCCATCGACCGGCTCTTCCCACGCACCGCCGGAATGATGCAGAACGAGCACACATTCGAACACCCGTCCTGAATCTTCAGATTCGGCCGTGTTCGCCCCCCCAGCGCCTCCGTTACCGGCGCCGAAAGAAACCCGTCCTGCGCCCCGATCTCGCCAATGTGGATCTGCGAATGGTATTCGGTGTCAAAAACAATCTCGGCAATCTGCGTCTTGTGCGAATTGCCGACCACCCATGTCACGCCGTCCAGCGCCGCGATCTCCTCCGGCGCCCGCTGCGCGTAACACCCCGTGACCAGAATCCGCGCCCCCGGATTCTCCCGCCGCAAACGGTTCACCGACTTCCGCAGATCATCATCCGCCGTCGCCGTCACCGTGCAGGTGTTCAGGATCACCAGATCCGCGTCCTTTGACGACGCCCCCGCCGACAATCCGCGCCCCTGCAGCAGCCCCTCCAGCGCCGCCCCGTCCGCCTGCGTCGCCCGGCAGCCGAAATTCTGAATGTGAAATTTCCGCACTCTCACCATTTTACGGCGCGGCCGCCCGGCTACTGCACTTTCGGCTTCTCCGCGCTGATCAGTACCCCGTCGCTCACGCTCGTGTCCGGATGCAGAACCACTTTCTCCCCCGCCTGCAGCCCCTCCAGAACCTCCGCCGCCAGGCCGTTCCGGTGCCCTAGCCGGACCGGCCGCAGATGCGCCAACCCGTCCTCCCCGGCCACGAAGACACCCCAGCCGTCCCCGTGCGGGAACAGCGCCGTCGCCGGCGCCAGCAGCACGTCTCCGCTCTCCCACAAGATGAACCGCGCCTCCACACGGTAGCCGTCCCCCAGCCGCGCCCACTGCTCCCTCGGCGACGTGAAATCGATGATCACCCGCACCCGCTGCTCCTCCACCCCCAGCGCCGAGATCTTCGTGAACGCCGTCGGTTCAATCAGCCGGACCCGCCCCTCCAGCGCCCCCTCGCCCCCCCAGCGCACGAACTCCACCCGCGCCCCCGGCCCGAT
>DNFG01000185.1 GCA_003487005.1 Bryobacterales bacterium | reverse complement strand
GAGGCGTTCGGCGACTGGTTCGACCGGGTGAGGCCGGAATGAGCCGCATCTGCCTGATTGGCGCAGGACCTGGGCGCGCGGACCTGTTGACGGTGCGGGCGGCGCGGCTGCTGGCGCAGGCCGGGGCGGTGCTGTATGACCGGCTGGTATCGCCGGAGGTTCTCGAGTTGGTGGCCGAGGGGGCGGAGCGGCACTATGTGGGGAAGGCGGAAGGCGAACAGGACGTGGTGCAGCCGCGGATTCTGGAATTGATGGAGGAGTGTGCGCGGCGGCACGCGCTAGTTGTGCGGCTGAAGGGCGGGGATCCGATGGTGTTTGGACGGGGCGCGGAGGAGTGGTTGTGGCTGGCGGAGCGGGGCTGGGACGTGGAGGTGGTGCCGGGCGTGAGTTCGGCGCTGTCGGTGCCGGCGCTGGCGGGGATTCCGGCGACGTACCGGGGCTTGTCGGGGGGCTTTGCGGTGGTGACGGGGCACCGGCAGGCGGGCGGATGTCAGGAATGGGCGGCGTGGGCGAAGGCGGATACGCTGGTGGTGTTGATGGGGGTGAAGCGGCGGGTGGAGATCGCGCAGTGTTTGATCGCGCAGGGAAGGCCGGGGGAAGAGCCGGCGGCGTTCATTGAAAATGGGACGACGGTGCGGGAGCGGGTGACGGTGACGACGCTGGGGGCGGTGGCGGCGGGGCAGGTGCGGGTGGAATCGCCGGCGGTGTGGGTGGTGGGCCGGGTGGTGGAGTTGCGGGAGGCGTTGCGGCCGCTGGTGCGGATGGCGATTGCGTAGGGGGTGGTGCGCCGGGGCGGCGGCGGGTATACAATTCCTGTAACGCCATGACGACCAGACGACAGGTATTGAAGAGCGCGATTGCGCCGATGATCGTTCCGAGTTTGGTGCTGGGCCAGCGTGCGGGCGCGGTAGCGCCGAGCGACCGGATTCTATTCGGGGGCATCGGCATCGGATCGCGGGGCGCGCATGTCCTGAGCAAGATTCTGAAGATCCAGGAAGCGAAGTTCATCGCGATCTGCGATGTGCGCAATGAGCGGCGCGAGACGATCAAGTCGACGGTCGATCAGAACTACGGCGACCGGGACTGCAAGATGTACGACGACCAGTACGAGTTGCTGGCGCGCGGGGACATCGACGCGGTGCTGATTGCGACGGGCGACCGGTGGCACACGCCGCTGTCGATCATTGCGGCGCAGCATGGCAAGGACGTGTATTGCGAGAAGCCGTGTTCGATGTCGATTGAGGAGAGTTGGGCGCTGGCGGATGCGTTCAAGCGGTACAACCGGCTGTATCAGGCGGGGTGCCAGCGGCGGAACGGGGCGAACTTCGTGCAGTGCCGCGAGTTGTTGCAGACGGGCGCGCTGGGCAAGTTGACGGCGTTGTATGCGAATGTGGGGCCGGCGGTGAACTGGCCTCCGCTGCCGAGCCGCGACTGGCTGCCGGCGGAGGAGTTGCCGCCGAAGCAGGTGCTGGATTGGGAGAGGTGGCTGGGTCCGGCGCCGTGGCGGCCGTACAATTCGGTGTATGTGCGCGGCGGCTGGCGCAATTTTTACGATTTTCACGGTGGCGGAATTCTCGAGTGGGGTTCGCACACGGTGGATCTGTGCCACTGGGCGGCGAATCTGGACGAGACGCAGCCGTTGGAATATGAGCCGGTGGGCGCGAACGCGGGTCCATACTTCGTGAATTGCAAGTACGAGAACGGCGTGAAACTGGTGATGCGGGACCACGGCTGGAATGGTGGTCTGGCGACAGGTTCGTGCAGCTTCCGGATTGAAGGCACGGAAGGCTGGGTGGAGACGGGCGACGCGACGAAGATCGAGTGTTCGGACAACATCAAGCCGCTGTTGAGGCCGACGGAGCCGGCGAGTCTGGCGCTGGAGAACCACGTCAAGGAACTGGTGCGATGCATCAAGACGCGGCAGACGCCGAGCGCGAGCGCGGCGGCGGCGGCGAATTCGCACGTGACGTGCCATGCGGCGTTCATCGCGTACCAGCGCGGGAAGACGCTGACGTGGGATACGGCGAAGCGCGAGTTCACGAACGACGCGGTGGCGAACAACATGCGGACGCGCGCGCTGCGCGAGCCGTGGCGGATTTGAGCGAAGGAGACGAGAGATGCAGCAAGCAGCAAAACCAGCACCGGCGCCGCAACCCGCGAAACCGAAGCCGTCGGGACCGCCTCCGGAGTTCCAGGAAAAAGAGATCGCGACGATGGACGCGGCAGGGTTGGTTCGGATTTTGAGTGATGGGGGCGCCTCGGAGTTCCGGAAAGCGAAGGCGTGCATGCGCGCCGGTGAATTGGGCGCGAAGGAGGCAGTGCCGGCCCTGGCGGCATTGCTGGACGACGAGCATTTGAGCGTGTACGCGCGCTATGGGCTGGAGCCGATCGAGGACGCTTCGGCTTTGGCGGCGCTGCGTGCGGCACTGACGAAGCTGAAAGGCGACCGGCTGATTGGCGTGGTGAATTCGCTGGGCAAGCGCCGGGACGGGCAGGCGAGCGCGGCGCTGGTCAAAATGCTGAACGGCGCGGACGTGGAACTGGCGCGTGCGGCGGCGGCGGCGCTGGGCAGCATCGGCAACGCGGCGTCGGCGAAGGAACTGCTGGCGGTGATGGGCAAGTCGAAGGGCCTGTTCCAGATGGCCGTGGCGGACGCGTGCCTGGTGTGCGCGGAGCGGATGATCGCGGACGGGCAGCGGGATCAGGGCCTGGCGTTGTACGCGAAGCTCACGGGACCGGAAGTGCCGAAAGCGGCGCGGCTGGCGGCGATGAGCGGAGTGATCCGGGAAGAGACTTCGCCGGCGCGCCCGCGGTAGGCGGCGTGTGAGTCTGAGATCATTCGCGGAGCGGTACCGCGCGAATCTGTTTGAATCGGTGATTCCGTTCTGGACGCGGCACTCGGCGGACCGGGAGCACGGCGGGTACTTCACGTGTCTGGACCGGGAGGGGCGGGTGTACGATCCGCGGAAGTACGTCTGGCTGCAGGGGCGGCAGATCTGGATGTACAGCCGGCTGTACAACGAAGTCGAGCGGCGGCAGGAGTGGCTGGACATGGCCACGCTGGGGATGGATTTTCTGCTGGCGCACGCGCGCGACGGCGAGGGAAGGTACTATTTCCGGCTGGAGCGGGACGGGCGGCCGTCGTTCTTTCAGAGAAAGCCGTACGGGGCGGTGTTTGCGGTGCTGGCGCTGGCGGAGTACGCGAAGACGGGGGCGGGCCGGCGGTACCGGGAGGAAGCGGAGGCGCTGTTCTGGCGGATCGAGGAGTGGATCCGGGATCCGGGGTTGTTGGGGCGGGCGCCGCAGGCGGGCGGCTTGGCTTTCCGGTCACTGGCGGATTCGATCGTGCTGGTGAACATGGCGCTCGAATTGGACGAAGCAGGGGGCGATCCGCGATACCGCGAGGTGTTGCGGGGGTGTTTGAGGGCGGCACTGGAGCACGAAGACGCGGAGCGGGCGATTCTGCTGGAGGCGGCGCCGTTGACGGCCGGGGCGGATCTGCGGAAGTATCCGGATGGGCGGTTGTTCAATCCGGGCCATTCGGTGGAGGCGTGCTGGATGCTGTGGCAGGCAGCGGAAAGGCTCGGGGCGAGGGAGGAGCAGGCGCGCGTGTGGCGGATTCTGGAGGGGAGTCTGGAATTGGGATGGGACCGGGAGTTTGGCGGGTTGTACTACTTCATGGACGTGGAAGGGCGGCCGTTGCTGCAACTGGAGGCGTCGATGAAGTTGTGGTGGCCGCACGCGGAGGCGCTGTACGCAGTGACGCTAGCGTACCGGCGCACGGGGGACAGGCGCTGGTTGGACTGGCTGGAGCGGCTGGACGAGTACACATTCGGGCATTTCGTCGATGATCCTCGATATGGGGAGTGGTTCGGCTACTGCGACCGGCGAGGGCAGGTGACGCACACGCTGAAAGGGAACCACTACAAGGGGTGTTTTCACGTGCCGAGAGCGCTACTGTTGTGCATCGGAGAAATCGAGGGCGCGGCGGGGCCAGGGGGCTGAGGTCATCCACACCAGTTGTGGACAAAGAGGAGCAGGGCTTTGGCGGCGTCGATCACGCTGTCGATTTCGACATATTCGTCGGCGAGGTGGGTGTTGGAGCCGCGGACACCCCAGAGGATGGCGGGGATGTTGAAGTGCTGCTGGAAGATGAACATGTCGCAGGGGCCTTCGATGCCGGCGACGGGCGGAAGCCCGCCGAGGGCGGCGGCGGCGCTGGCGGAGAACTCCTGAATGAGGGTTGAGTTTGCGGGGATAGCGGAGCCGGGTAGCCAGCGGATGGGGAATTCGACTTGAGGGGGCGTGTCGAAAAGGGCGGGACGCGCGGCGACGGTGCGGGCGAGCCAGTCCTGGAAGTGGGAGTCAATGGAGGCGAGGTCTTCTCCGGGCATAGTCTGCCAGAAGAGTTCGATTCTGCAGACATTTGCGGTGGAGTGTGGCTCCGAGAAGCCCCAGGGGCCGGTGTGGATTTTGAGAATGGAGACGGGGACGGGGTTGGAGGGTGAAGAGTACGCGGGGTGGGCGGGAGCGCGGGAGCGGCGTTCTTCCGCGAAGACGGGGACCTGGGAGAGGAACCAGGCGACCTGGGCCTCGATGCCGGATTCCATGCCGTCATCAAGGATGCCGGCCGCGGGGATGCGGAAGGTGATTTGGGCAGTGCGGCCACCGCGCTGGGCGTGACAGATGCGGAGAAAAGTGGGTTCGGAGATGACCGCGGCATCGGCGAGATAGCCGCGGAGGCGTCCGGCGAGGGTGCCGTTGACGCCACCGAACTCCTCGTCGACGATGGACTCGATAGTCAGGTCGCCGCGGAGGGGGATGCCGAGGTCGTGGAGAGCGCGGGCGACGAAGAGGTTGGCGGCGATGCCGGCTTTCATGTCGTTGGAGCCGCGGCCATAGAGGCGGTTGCCCTCGATGTGGGCGCTGAATGGATCGCGGGACCAGGGGAGTGTGCCGCGGGGGACGGTGTCGATGTGGCCGGAAAGGATGAGGGAGCGGCCGCCTCCGGAGCCAGGGCGGCGGGCGGCGAGGTTGGGGCGGCCCTTATAATCGCGGCCGGGGTAGTAGAGAGGGTGATCGGCGAAGCCGGGGATCTGGTGGAGTTCGTAGAGGTCGGTGGTGAGGCCGCAGGACTGGAGGTATTCGGCGCAGAAGCGCTGGCAGGCGGACTCGGCGCCGGTGGGGGGAGTGTTTTCTGAGGGAGTGCGGACGAGGGTCTGGAGAAGGTCGAGGAGGTGTTGACGGTGGTGGTCAACGTAGCGGAGGAGTTCGTGCTGGATGAGGGTCTCAGTCGGCATGAGGGGAGTCCTTCTGGAGGGTGGAGAGCGGCTTGGGCGCGAGGCGGAACCCGCGGGTCAAAAGAGCAAGGTAACACAGGCCGATGGCGAGCCAGCCGAAGCCGGCGAGTTTGGCCTTGTCGGTGAGATTGAACCAGAGGAAGGAGCAGACGAGGGTGCCGAGGAGGGGGAAGAGGAGGTTGGTGACAATCTGGAAGCCGCGGCGGAGGCCGAGTCGGAAGAAGTAGTGGCGGATGACGCTGAGATTGACGAGGATGAAGCCGGAGAGGGCGCCGAAGTTGAGGAGTTCGACGGCGAGTTGAAAGCGGAAGAAGAGAGAGCCGAGGAGGGCGACGGCGCCCATGAAGAGGATGCCGCGGACGGGAGTGGAGCGGCGCGGGTCAATGGTGGCGAAGAGGCGGCGGGACAGGATACCGTCGCGGCCCATGCCGAGGAGCAGGCGGGAGGCGCCGGCCTGGCCGGTGAGGGCGCTGGCGAGACCGGCGACAAGGAGGACGAAGGAGAGAGCGCCGAACAGGAATGGGCCGCCGATGACAGTGGCGATGTCGAGGATGGCGGTATCGGTTTCGGGGAAGGTGGTGAAATCGGGCCAGACGAGGGCGGCGAGGTAGACGGTGAGGATACAGATGAGGCCCTGGAAGATGCAGACGGCGATGGTGGCCCAGCCGATGTCGCGCTTTGGGTGGATGGCGTCTTCCGCGAGAGTGGAGATGGCATCGAAGCCGATATAGGAGAGGGTGGCGATGCCGGCGCCGAGGAGAAGGGGGCTGAAGGCGAAGGAATCGGGGCGGTAGAGGCCGTGAAAGTCGAGGAGGCCGGCCCAGCCGTGAGTGAAGGCGATGTGGCGGATGGCGAGGAGGGTGAAGAGGATGGCGGAGGTGGTCATGATGCCCATGAGCCAGGCGGAGGCGCGGGCGGTGACGCGGATGCCGCGGATATTGACGGCGGTGATGGCGCAAGAGAAGAGGATAGCCCAGGCCCAGTGAGGCACGAGGGGGAACAGGCGTTCGGCGGTGAGCGAGGCATAGATGACGCTGAGAAGGGGAATGAGGAGGTAGTCGAGGATCATGGCCCATCCGGCGAGGAAGCCCGCGGAGGGGTTGATGCCCTGCTGGGCGTAGGTATACGTGGAGCCGGCGGAAGGGAATGCGGCGGACATTTTGGCGTAGCTGCAGGCGGTGAAGAACATGGCCACCATGGCGACGACGTAGGCGAGGGCGGCGTGTCCGCCGGAGAGTTGTTGAACGATGCCGAAGACGGGGTAGGGGGCCGTGGGGGTGAGAATGACGAGGCCATAGAGGACGAGGTCACGGCGGGAGAGGACGCGGCGGAAGTGCTGGGATTCGGGGCCGGGTGAAGAGTTCATGGCTGGAGTTGCCCGGACGCAGAAAGAGGCGGGGGCCAGGAGGCGCCCCCGCCGGTCAGGCAATTCACCAGCTTAGCCGGAGCGAGAACTGAATGGTGCGAGGTTCGTTGGTCTGGACAGTGAGGTCCTGGAGACCGGTGGTTGTGTCCGGGTTGCCGTCGTTGGGGTGATTCAGGCCATTGAAGAAATCCGCGGTGAGGCGGAGCTTGATCTGTTCGGTGAGGCTGAAGTTTTTGAACATGGAGATGTCCGCGTTCCAGGCGCCGGGGCCTTTGTAGAAGGCGCGGGAGTTCCAGTTGACGGTATCGGTGATGCCGGTATTGCGGATGGTGCCGTTGGCGAGGCGCTGGGGCAGTTGATTGGCGAAGTTTGAGCCGACGGGACGCAGAATGCGTTGGGCGCGGTTGAGCGGGATGAGAGCCTGGAGGGCCTGCTGGTCGACATTGGTAGCCAGGGTGGGATCGAAGTCCCCTGCGAACCAGAGCCGGCGGGTGCGTCCCGCATAGGTCATGATGAGGCGCTGGTCCTCGCTCAGAGAGGGATCACCAAACAGGTAGCGGGCCGAATTGACACCCATCCAGTAGCCGCTGCGCCAACTGGCATTGCCGGCAACCTGCCAACCACCGATGATTGCGTCCACGCCACGGTTGACTCCGGATCCAAACTTCTGGCCGCGCCCGAAGGGGAACTCATACAGCCAGTTGTAACGGACCTGATGGGCGGGGACATTGACCGAATTCTGATAGCCGAGGCGGAGCAGTTCGTCGTAGGACATATTGGCCCCGCCGCCGAGAATCTGGTTGTTCTGCGGAACCGCGAAGATGCCGTTCGTGGCGTTGATGTTGCCACCACCGGCGCTGAAGCCGCCGGTATCGGTGGTAGTCATGGCGCGGGAGAAGACATAGAACCACTGAAAGGAGAGGCCCCTCATGTAGCGGCGCTCGACTTCGGCCTGGAGGCTGTGCGTATTGGAGTAGCCGGTGTGGTTTGTGGAAGTGAGATTCCAGTCTTTGTTGTCGCGGAGTTCGTCGCGGTTGGCGGGCGGAGCCAAACCGGTGCGAGCGACGTAATTGTACTCGGACTCGCGCTGGTTGATGGCGTAGGGCTGTTCGAGGTCGCGGCCCTGGGCGCCGATGTAGCTGAGGCGGAGGGCGGTATTCTGCATGAGTTCCTGTTCGAAGGAGAAGTGGAAGGATCGGGCTTTGCTGTCCTTCCAGCCGAACGGCTCCATGGCTGACATCGGCCGCGCCGAGGGGGCGATGGGGACAATGCCGTTCGTGTCGATCTGTACTTTGCCGATGAAGTACTCGGGCTTGGGGGCGGTGCGCAGTCCGTAGGATCCGGTGCCGTCGAGGGTGGCAACTTCGGTGGTGAACAGAAGCGCGAGTGGCGGATTGCGGCGGGCGGCCTGGAGGATCTGGGAGAGGGGCATTGTCCAGAAATACTCGCCGTAGCCGCCGCGCAGGACCGATTTCGAGGTGAGCTTGTAGGCGAAGCCGAGGCGGGGTCCGAAGTTGTTGCTGTCGCCGGCGACGAGGTTGTTGGGGAGGCCGGTTTCGCTGGCGGTCTTCCAGGTGAGGCCGCGGGCTGCCCACGAGCCGGTGAGGCCGGCCGGGATATTGGGCATGTCTTCGACACGCGTGGTGCCGGGGGTCACGACCTGAAACACATTCCCGATCGAGCGTGGGTCGATGTTGACGAGCCGGTTGTTTTTCTCACTGTAGGCGGTCCACTTGTCCCAGCGGAGTCCGAGATCGATGGTGAGTCGTGGCGAGACCTTCCAGGTGTCCTGGAAGTAGAGGCCGATCTCCTTCTGCCGGAAGTCGAAGAAGCCGCGATTGTACTGGGCGCCGACGTAGGTGGGCAGGCCGAGTGCCATCGCCGCGAGGCCATCCCCCGTGAAGGCCAGCGCGCCATCACGATTGGGATCATACTGAGCGGTCCATTCTCCGCCAAACCACTCGTCCCCCTGTTGCTGCGCCAGTTCCTGCACGCTGTTGTACTCCGGCCGGAACTTGCCGCCGAATTTCACGGTGTGCCGGCCGGTCACCCAGGTGAGATTCTGCTCGATGACCCAGGCGGAGAGGATCTCCTCTTTCCGGTTGTCGCCGTCCCAGCCGAAGATGCCGGCATAGAGAGTAGGCCAGCCCGTGGCGCCGAAGGGGTTGGGGAAGCCGAGTTGCGACTGCCAGTCCGTATCGTCGGCGAGAGTGCCGGAACTCTTGGGCGCGTGGTGGGCAGCGACCATGAGTTCGCTGAGGAAGGTGGGAGTGAAGGAGCGTGTCCAGCGGGCGGTCCCATTGTGGACATAGTAGTCTCCGCGGCTGGTGCCGAAACCGTTGGTCATATCGGCGCGTGGAGCCCCGAAGACGCCGCCGGTGATGGCGCTATTGCGGGTGGAGCGGGTGTAGCGGAAGGAGAGGTTATCCCGGGAGCCGACGACCTGGTCGCCCTTAAAGGTCAGGTTGCCGCTGTCTGACTTGTTACTGTAGACCTCATTCATGTTTCCGCCGAGGTATGGGTTGACGTCGGTGGTGGGCAAGTGAGAGACGGAACGCATGACGGCGTAAACGGGGTTCTGCCGGTTTACGGGGATGATGTTGCCGGTGAAGGGTGTGCGCGTGCCGTTGCTGCTCGTGGTGAGGGGATCGTAGATCGTGATGCGGTTCCGATTGTTGTCCATGACTTCGGAGAAATTGCCCTCCCACATGGCGACGGTGGGAACCTGATTGCCGTTGGAAATGCGTTGTTGACGTTCGCGCAGTCCTTCAAAGGCGGCGAACCAGAAGGTCCGGTTGCGGCCGTCGTAAAGCTTGGGCAGGACGACGGGACCGCCGGCGGAGGCGCCATACTCGTTCCTGGCATAGAAGGGAGCCGTGGATCCGCTTTGGCGCTGACGGGCGCGCAGTCCTCCCCCGTTATTGCGGAACGTCTCAAACATTGTGCCGTGGAACTGATTTGTGCCGCTTTTGGTCACGAGAGTGACGGTGGCGGGCCGCGAGAACTGAGCGCCGGAGCCCACGGTCTCGACACGGAACTCCTGGACGGTATCAAGTCCGGGCTGGACACGAGCCATACCGCCGCCAAAACGGTCAACGAGCGACATCCCGTCGAGGGTCATTTCAACGGCGCCGACCTTGAGGCCGTTCACGCGCGGGTTGCCGCCGCCTTCGACGCCGGGCGTGAGGTCAAAGAGATTCACAATGCTACGGCCGTTGAGGGGCAGTTGCTGAATGCGTTGGGCATCCTTGATGTCGCTGACCTCGGAACTCTCGGTGGTGATGATGGGAGCCGCCCCACTCACTTCGACGACAGTATCCACGCTGCCGATCTCGAGGATGGGTTCGACGACGGCCGTCTGCCCGGCGAGAAGGGTGAGGTCAGTGGACCACTTTTTGAAACCCCTGTACTCGGCGGTGATCCGGTATTGACCTGGGGGCATGCCGGCGAACAGGTAGATGCCAAGTTCGTTCGAGGCGCCTTCCCGGGCGATGTTGGTGCCGGTATGGAGGAGCACCAGCTTGGCGGCGGGGACCGGGGCGCGAGCCGAATCGTAGACCGTGCCCCGAACCACGCCGGTCCCGGTTTGAGTGAATGCGGGCGCCGCGAGCGAGATCAGCAGCGCCGTCAGAAGCCAGTATTCGCGAGAGAACGTACGCATCGACAAGTACCTCGGTCCCTAGTTAGTTCTGGGACTCTGTGTAGCCCAGGTCGCAGATCAGGTCATGAGCGAGGCCACGGGCGGACCCCATGGCGCCCATCAGGGCGGCGTCGGCGCCGAGCGCGGAAAGCTCGACGCGCGTGGGCCACGGAATGACGCGCCCCACCAATTCACGAATCCGGTCGGCGATCAGGCCGAAGAGGTCACCGGCGAGGACGATCAGTTCGGGATCGAACATGGCGGCCATGTCGGCGACGGCGATGCCGAGTTGGGCGGCGACTTCATCCAGGACCCGCGAGGCGGCTTCGTCGTGATTGCGCAGAAGCTCCGCGAGTTCGGCGGCGAAATCGCCGGCAGGCAGGGGGTGGAGGTCGGCGGATTGGCCGAGGCGGGCGGAGATCATGCGCTCGCGGACGCGGTCGCTGCCGATGGCGAGTTCGAGGATGCCCCGGTTCGCCGAGGCTTCCGACGCGGAGGCGCGGTCGAAGATCATGTGGCTGATTTCTCCGGCGGCCCAGTGGGTGCCCTGGTACAGGCGGCCGCCAAGGACGAGGCCGGCTCCGACCCCGGTGCCGTGGCGGATGAGGATGAAGTTCTGGAGTCCGGCGGCGAGGCCGGAGTGCATTTCACCGAGAGCGGCGAAATTGACGTCGTTGTCGACCAGAACCGGGGCGCCGAAACGGTCCTCCACGCGCTTCCTGACCTCCACATTGCGCCAGTGGAAAACGTTGTCGGCGGCGACGACAACGCCCTGGTTGACATCGACCCGGCCGGGGGCGGCAATGGCTATCGAGAACAGAGATTCCTTCCGCTTCTGGCCCCGCTCGAGAACCGCCTGGATGGCCTGGCAGAGCACGTCGAGGACGTGCCCGGCGCCGAGTTCGGGGGTGATGGGGTGGGATTCGGATTCGGCGGGCCGGCCATCGAGGTCCGCGAGCCACACGCGGACCGATGAAGAACCGATTTCCGCGGCAATCAGGGCGCCGAACCCGGCATCGAAGCGAAGCATCGTGGGTGGTTTGCCGCCGCGGGCGTCGGGTTCGCCGGAACCGCTCTCGACGACGACGCCGCGTTCGATCAGGTCCGCCACCTGGCTCGAGACGGTCGGTTTGGTCAAGCCGCTGAGGCGGGCGAGGTCGGCGCGGGAGACCAGGTTGTTCTCGCGGATGATCCGCAGGAGGAGGGCCGCGTTCACTTTGCGCATGCTGGAGGCGCGCATGCGGCCGATGGCGGAGGGGGAATCGGGATGGTTAAACTTCCTCACGGTAAGTACGTTAACTTTCCTTACAAACGAAGTGAACCATAGGTAAATTCCGGAGTCAAGGAAAATCTGCGGGCCTCGCAGTCAGTCTTCGAGGCGGGGTGTAGCGAGGCCCTGGACGGGGATTTTGCGCTGGGCGGCGTAGTTTTGGGTGATATTGGCGAGTTGGGTGCGCCATTCGGGGAGTTGGAGGCTGCGTTCGGGGGCAAACATGTAGCCGAGATCGGGGGTTCGGTCGGCCCAGTGGTCTTTGGTGTCGTCGAGCACGTGTACGAAGTGGCGGCCGTTGAGGGAGAGACCTTTGGGCAGGCGGCTCTTCTCGAAAGTCTGGGTGAGGTGCCGGTGGACGGCGGTGGCGTCCTGCTCAAGCCGGGCAACGCGATTGTGGGCGGCGACGAGGTGGCCAACGGCGAGGGCGGGGCGGTTGCTGGCGGCTGCGGCGGAGGCGCGGACGAGGTCCTGTTCGGCGGCGGCGAGAGAGGAGAGCAGGGACCAGTGGTGGCCGGTGAAGCGGGCGAGGGCGTGGAGAACCTCAAGGTTGTAGTGGTTGCGGGACGCGCGGAGAAGGTTATCGAGGAGGGCGTGCTGGAGTTGGTCGTTAAGAATGTGCTGGGCGGGGGCCTCGGCAATCCAGTCGCGATAACGGGCGGCGAAGGCGGGTTGGAAGGCGAGGGTATCGGGGTTGGGCAGAGGGGGGGGCGTGAGAGTGAGGTCCTGGCGGGCGGTGCCGAGGCCTTTGCCGTCGGAGTTGCCATAGCCGGGGGCGCGGGTGCGGGAGACGACGCGGTCCCAGGTGCGCTGCCAGGCCCTCGCCTGACGCTGGAGGGAGCGGTAGATCTCGACCATGCCGGTGGTTTGGGGGCCATGGTAGATGTGCATGAACTCGGCGGCGTGCTGTTCGGGGCCGGGGGTGCCCGGATGCCAGGCCCAGCGGGCGGCGGCGCTCCAGCCGAGCCAGAAGGTTTCGTTGTGGAGTCCGGAATCGTCCCAGGCGGCGCCAAAGACGCCGATGGGGTTCAAGGAGAGGGCGCGCCCGCGGGCGATGGAGGCGTGCGTCGAGGCGAGTCGGCCTGCGGTGTGGACGGCTTCGAATTC
>DNFG01000211.1:4795-5090 GCA_003487005.1 Bryobacterales bacterium | reverse complement strand
CTCGAACCGGGGCGAAGGCGTGTGGCTGCTGCCGTCCGCTCGCTGGCAGGAGTACCGGCTTCCGCCGCAATTGCTCACCCGCTCGCCCGGCCACATGCTGGACTGGATCCGCGCCTGCAAGGGCGGCGACGCCTCCTGTTCGGACTTCCGCGTCGCCGTTCCCTTCGCCGAATGGCTCGCACTCGCCGCGATCGCCTTCCGCGTCCCCGGAAAACTCAGCTGGGACAGCAAGGCAATGCGCTTCACGAACAGCGACGAAGCGAACAAGTACGTAAAACCGGTATTCCGGCCGGAT
>DNFG01000211.1:0-4505 GCA_003487005.1 Bryobacterales bacterium | reverse complement strand
ACGGGGCGGACAATCACCTCCGGCCTGATCGACTCACCCACACTCGGGTTTCGGGCACAGCACACGAGCCCGTCAGAATGAACGAAAAGTCAACGAAGAATCAATCACTTACAAACCGAACCCCGTCCGTAAGCCATGGATTCTACGTACGCCCAAATCTATTTCCGACAGGCTCGTGTACCGTCCCCGAAATTTGATGGAGACTTACATTCGCGTCCGGTTTGGAATGAAATGCTTCAATGGCTTGGTCGTGCCGGCCACGGACTGAGGCCCTCCGGCCTCAGTTATTGAGGACCAGGTGTGGATTTTGGGGGTATGGAGTTCGATGTTATTCAGTCGATGTCCCGGATCTACTACGAAAACGTTCCTGTTCTGCCATAACGGTGAGTCCGCAATTGAGATTGCTTGGGGATTTCGAAGAGCAGTAAGCCGATGTATGAAGGTGCTCGATCATGAATAAGCTCAATCAAACCGCAGTAGGCGTGGCAATGCGAGATATGTTGGTTGGTCTTCTCATCTGCGCAGTAACTGCCTCTGCGCAAGGTCAGACTGGAATATCGGATCACAAGATTCGAAGTGTTCGGGTTGAATCTCTTCAAGCACTCTTGCACAAGCAGAACGTTACAATCCGAACGAAAGCGAACCAGAAGATTAAGGGTCGCTTTCTGAGGACTGATGCGGAAGTGATCGAGGTGACGCATCGATTCAAGAGTACCTCGACGAGATTGCCGCTGAGGGAGGTCGAAACGATAGAGTATCGCAAAGTGCCGGCATGGATGGGCTGGACTGCAATAGTTCTTATGTTCGGCGGCATACTCGGAGTATTGGGAGGGCAAAGACACGATTCTGTTGGATACATCGGCCTGGGCTCGATGGGGGGGCTCTCGCGCTGGTGATCATCGCCCCGATGATCCCGAAGACCACGATAAGAATCGACTCCTCGACAATTACTCCGTCCCACGGGGTCAATGACCTCGGGCCCACGGGGTCCCAAGGGGTCCCAAGGGGTCAAAGACCTCGTCCCAGGGGGTCAAAGACCTCGATCCCCTGTCGCAGAATCCAACACCATATTTGTTATGAACGACTTACACACGAACCGCCCGCCTCCGACGCACCCCCCTCTCTCCCTTCCATGCGCCACCCATGGCCCCAACCTGCTGATTCTAATAGCCATTGACCTCCAAAACCATTTCCGCCGCACTCTGTTCTACACTCCAAAAAATCGCCGCACTCGCACACTCAGCGCCATCCCGCCGCCAAGTCATTCATAAATCACCACTTACCAATCAACGCAACCAAAAGACAAGCACCGGAAACGCGGCAACGCCACAGTCCGACCGGAACCGATCCGAGTTGGAATCCCTCCGCCGCCAACGCTCCGAGCCAGGCTCCCCGCCCCCAGGAACGGGAGAAGCGAACCGGCCACCCCCAGCACAAACAACCGGTTCCCGCCGGGCTGGCCGTTCCTGCGAACTCCTGCGACATCGGCGATCTTCTCCATCAACGCTATTCGCGGCGGCGTCTGAGGGTGAGTTGCGGTCGCGTCAGCGCCGGTTCTACACTGGCCTCGACATGCTCCGAAAGAAGACAACCTCATCCGATTCCACACGGCTCGTGGAAGAGATCCGCGCGTATTGCCGCACTCATGCAAATCCCGCCAATGCGGCGAAATGGCAGCGGTACTTCAGCGAGGGCTACGACGCCTGGGGCTTCACGGACAGGAACGACCCGATTTACACCACACAGCAGTCAGAATGGATGGCAAAATATGCTGATTTGGGCGTGGATGGATTTCTGGAGGCGGGCCGGTCTCTTTTCGGGAGTGGCAAGTACGAAGAGGGCGCTCTCGCGATCCGGTTGCTCGTGCCGTACCGGGAGGAGATCGGCGGTGACAGGCTGGCCGCTCTTGCCGGCTGGTTCGACGGGGGCGTGCGCAACTGGGCACATGCTGATGTGCTGTGTGCTGAGTTGCTTTCACCGCTGCTGGCGGCGGGCCGGCTGAAGGAGGGGGCTCTCCAGGGCTGGCGGACCAGCCCACACCGGTTCCAAAGGCGTGCGGCGGCCGTCGCAATGCTGGGCCTGCTGAGTTTGAAAAACGGTCCCGCACGGGCGCTGGCATTTGCCGGGCCCATGATGGAGGACGGAGAAAAGGTGGTCCATCAGGGGCTGGGCTGGCTGATCAAGGAGGTGTGGAAGCGGGAGCCCGCCCTGGCCGAGGAATTCCTCCTCAACTGGAAGGACCGGGCGGCGCGACTGGTGATTTCGACAGCCTGTGAAAAGATGACACCCGAGCGAAAGCTCCTGTTCCGCTCAGTCCGCCCCAAGAAGGAAGGGCGGCGTCCCGGAGGACGCCGCCCTGGTGATTGACCGCCTGTTCGCGCTTAGAACGACACGCGGAGGCCGAGGCGGAACTGCCGGAAGGAGTCCGCACCGGTGATCGACATGAAGTTCTGCAGCGGGTTCGGCACGTTGCGGAGCGAGCCGTCGGGGTTCAGCAGCATGGCGGCGGAGTTGCCCGAGGGGTTCGACCAGCGGGTGTTGTGCGCCACGTTGGTGGACTCGGCGCGGAACTCCATCCTCACGCGTTCGGTGAGCTGGAAGTTCTTGAACAGCGCCGGGTTGAGCTGCCAGAAGCCGGGACCACGCAGGGTGTTGATCCCCATCGTACCGGGGGTATAGACCGGGTTGGCCGCGTCGAAGTAGAACAGCGGATCGCGGAAAGCGGCCGGATTGTAGTACGGCTGCTGCGGACCCTTGCCGCCCAACTTCTCGACCGGACCGATCTGGTGTGCGGTCTGGGTACAACCGATGCACTGCAGGGACTGGCCGCTGCCGCTAACGGTAAACGGCGTGCCGGAGTACAGGAAGTAAGTGCCATTGAGGCTCCAGCCACCGAACATCTGATCGGCTATGCCGCTCAGGTTGTACCGGCGGCCCTTGCCGAACGGCATTTCGTAGGCGAAGGCCATGGTGAACATGTGGGTCCGGTCATAGCCGGCCGGCGAGTAGTTCCGGTGCAGCATCGGCTCCCAGTTGAAGGCCTTGGGGCCGGCCCAGCCGGTGTCGTCGGCCATGTTCAGGGCCTTGCCGAACGTGTAGGACATCTTGGTGAAGAACCCGTTGGAGAAGTTCTTGTTCAAGGTGGCCTGGAGCGAATCATACGCGCCATAGCCCCAGCCATCCCACATGTTGGCGCCGATCGTGCGGCCGTGCGCTTGAGCGAGCGGGAGGTTGGCGGTGGAGATACCGAGGCCGGGGCCAACGGTGTTGATGTTGCGGTCCAGCAACTGGTTGATGGTGCGGGTGGCGACGTACGCAACCGAACCGACCATCTCCCAGGGCAGGCGCCGTTCCAGTGTCAGGTTCCAGCTCTGGATGTAGCCACGCGAAAGGTGGCCGCCCCAGGGGCTGCGCGGACCCATGTTGAAGTTCCGGGGCAGTTCAAGGGTGCCGGTGCTGACGTCCGGGGTGGGAACGTCGGGAATGCCTTCGCTGATGTTGTTGAAGAAGCCGAAGTTGCTCACCGTGGGCACCCAGGAACCGGTCAAAGTCGCCGGGTAGAGGCCACGGAGCGGACGGCTGAAGGGCACGGGATCGTAGGTGATGCCGTAGCCGCCGCGGAGGACGTACTTGTCGCCCATGCGGTAGGCGAAGCCGATACGGGGGGCAAAGAGCTTCTTCGACACGGTGATGCCGTTGTTGAAGGGCACGTTGCCGACGCCGCCGAGGGTGACGAGGTTGGTGGTGGGGTCCCAGCGCTCGATGCCGCGGTCGCCGCGGTTGATGAGCGGGAAGTACTCGTACCGAAGTCCGAGGTTCAGGGTCAGATTGCGGTTGACCTGCCAGCGGTCGCGGAAGTACCACGCCAGCTGCCATTCGCGATTGACCATTTCAAAGAACTGGATGGACTTCGAGTAGCCCGAGCTCAGGCCGAGCAGGGCGGTAGCGAAGCTGTTGCCTTCACGGGCGACCTGACCGGGGATGTTGGTGATGCCGCCGGCGAAGCTGATCTGACCGCGGGGGTTGCCGGTTTCGGGCTGCCAGTGGTCGAGCATGAGGCGGCGGGCTTCAAAGCCCCAGCGCATTTCATGAGCGCCCTGGATCTTGCTGAAGTTGGTCTGGTAGGTGTAGCTGCGCTCGGTGCGGAACAGGGGCGCCCAGGTGGCGTCCACGCCGACGTTGCTGAAGCCAAAACCGGAGACGTTCGGCAGACCGCCATAACGCGGGTCGCTGGCGAACTGACGGCCGCCATTGGTTCCGGGGATGCCCCACTGGTCGAGACCAACGTTGCTTTCCTGGCCGGGGATACCGACGACCTGATCCATCGGGGTGTAGCCGAAGACACCGTCCATGATGAAGGTCGGCGAGAACGTGTAGTTGTAGCCGCCGGTCATCATCTGGGTGGTGGTGTCACCGAAGCCATGGCTGCCGAGGGCGGGGCCGCCCTTGTCGCCGAAGGCATAGACGCCCTGAACGGGAGCGTCCATGCGGCTGTACTTGCCCCA
>DNFG01000052.1 GCA_003487005.1 Bryobacterales bacterium | reverse complement strand
ATGGGGGCGAGTTGGGCGAGGAGGGGCACACCGAGAGCGGTGAGCGCGGCGAGGCGAAGCATGACTGTTAGTTTAGGGCTTAGCCGATGCCAAGGAGTTTCTTGACTTCGCCTTCGAGGGCGGGGACGCAGATGACGGCGTTGTCGCCATAGATGTGGTCCTTGCCGTTGTAGTCGAAGAAGCGGCAGCCTGCGCCGTGGGCGATGACCTGGAGGACGGCGAGATCCCAGGGTTTGCAGGCGGGTTCGAGCCAGATTTCGGCGGAACCGGAGCAGACAAACATGGCGTCCATGGCGCCGCCGAGGCTGCGAACGGACCAGAACTGGCTCATGAAATCGAGCAGGACCTTGGAGTAGGGGACGATGAGGCCATCCTGCATCCGATTGGCGCAGAGAACGGATTTGCGGATATCGGTGATGTTGGAGTGGTGGAGTTGTTCGGTGCGAGCGCCCTGGCAGCGCCAGGCGCCGAGGCCGCGGACGCCCCAGTAGACTTCTTCGAGAGCGGGGAAGGTGGCGACGCCGATTTCGACGACGCCATCGACTTCGAGGGCGATGAGATTGGCCCAGAGGCGGTTTTTGCGAACGAAGTCGCGGGTGCCGTCGACGGGGTCGATGATCCAGCGGCGGCCGCTGGCGGCTTCCCTGGAAGCGCCTTCCTCGCCGAGGAGACCGTCGTGGGGGAAAGCGGCGGAGAGGCCGGCGACGAAGAGTTTTTCGGCTTCGCGGTCGGCGATGGTGACGGGGGAGTCGTCGGACTTGTCCTCGGCGGTGACGCCCTGGCGCATGTAGTTGAGGGACTGCTGTCCGGCGCGCCAGGCGAGATCGCGCGCGACGTCGAGTTCACGTTGGAAGGTCATCATAGATATTGTAGAGAGATAGCAAAAGGTTGAGGGGAAGGAGATCAGGAAAGAAGATGGGGAAGACACTTTCCGCGCTGCCGGCTGAGCGGCGCACGGTCCATAATCTGGTTTCGGCGGCGGCGGCGATGTGGGGGGACGCGGCGGCGCTGCATCAGCCGTTGGGGGGCGGGCGATATCAGAGTTACAGCTGGAATGAATACCGGACGATAGCGGAGGAGATCGCGCTGGGACTGCGGTCGCTGGGGGTTGGGCATGGCGACATTGTGGGGCTGGCATCGGAGACGCGGGCGGAGTTTTATCTGGCGGACGTGGGGGTGATGACGAACGGATCGGTGGCGGCGGCGGTGTACACGAGTCTGCCGCCGATGGAGCAGATGAAGACGATGACGGCGTGCGAGCCGAAGGCGGTGTTCATCGAGAATGCGAAGGCGATGGCGGCGTTGGAGAGCGCGGGGCTGAACGGGTTGAATGTACCGCGGATCGTGTTGAGCGGGGAAGCGCCGGGGGCGCTGACGCTGGATGAATTGCGGGCGCGGGGGCAGGCGGCGGCGGAGGCGGATCCGGATCTGCTGGGGCGGATTCTGGGCGAGACGCGGCCGGCGGATTACTGCATTCTGTATCTGACGTCGGGGGCGACGGGCGAGCCGAAGATGGGGCTGGTGACGCACAATTCGCTGATCGCGAACTGTGATCTGGGGCCGAAAGTTCTGCCGGTGGGCGAGGAGGATTCGACCTTGGCGTTCCTGCCATCGGCGCACATCACGCAGCGGATGGTGATGGAGATGCTGATGATCCGGATGGGGGTGCCGGTGTGGTTCAGCGAGGGGTTGTCGAAGATGCCGGCGGAGTTGCGGACGGTGCGGCCGACGTTTTTCGTGGCGCCGCCGCGAGTGTGGGAGCGGGTATACGCGAGCATCACGACGGAGATCAAGAAGAAGCCGGCGCTGGCGCGGAAGTTGTTTTACGCGGCGCTGGGCGTGGGGAGCGAAGTGAACCGGGCGCGGCAGGAGGGGCGGGAGCCTTCGCTGCTGGCGAAGTCGTCGATGGCGTTTTTCAACCGGGTGGTGTTTTCGAAGATCCGGGCGCGGTTGGGGGGACGAATGCGGATCGCGGCGAGCGGGGCGGCGCCGTTGGGGAAGGTGCTGGCGGAGTTTTACGGGTCGATCGGGATGCCGCTGGTGGAGGGTTACGGGCTGACGGAGGGCGGGGTGGTGGCGTTGAATCCGGTGGACCGGCCGGTGGCGGGCTCGATTGGACTGCCGCTGCCGGGGGTGGAATTCAAGCTGGCGGAAGACGGGGAATTGATGATCCGGAGCGAGACATTGTTTTCGGGTTATTACAAGGATGATGCGGCTTCAGCGGCGGTATTGCGGGAGGGCTGGCTGTACACGGGGGATATTGCGTCGATTGACGAGCGCGGGTATGTGTGGATTACGGGGCGGAAAAAGGAACTAATTGTCAGTTCCAACGGGAAGAAAATCTATCCGGCGCGGATTGAGGCGCTTTTCAAGACGGAGCCGCTGGTGAACCAGATTATGCTGCTGGGGGATGACAAGCCGTTCGTCTGCGCGCTGTTCACGATCAATCCGGCGGCGGCGGAGGGGTTGCCGGGATTGACGGCGGGGGATTCGCGGGATCTGGCGGCACTGGTGCAGAGCGAGGCGGTGCAGGCGGAGATGAAGCGGGTGGTGGGCCGGATCAACAAGCAACTGGCGGACTTCGAGCAGAT
>DNFG01000440.1 GCA_003487005.1 Bryobacterales bacterium | reverse complement strand
CCCGGCTGGCACATCGAATGCTCGGCCATGAGTTATGAGCTTCTGGGGGCGTCGTTCGACATCCACGGCGGGGGGCTTGATCTGCAGTTCCCCCACCACGAGAACGAAATCGCCCAATCCGAGGCGTATACCGGCCGGCGCTTCGTCCGCTACTGGCTCCATGCCGAGCATCTGATGGTCGAGGGTCAGAAGATGTCGAAATCCCTGGGCAATTTCTTTACGCTCCGGGATATTCTTGAGCGCGGCTATTCGCCCGAAGCGATCCGCTATCTCCTCATTTCCGCGCCATACCGGAAGCAATTGAATTTCACTTTCGATGGCCTCAAGGCCGCCGCGACTTCCATCGACCGACTCCGCAATTTTCAGATCCGCCTCGACAACACCCGATTTACCTCTGGCGTGAACGAGGAATTCGAAACCCGGACCGCCAATGCGCGGCAGGCTTTCGACGCCGGCCTCGATGACGACCTCAATACAGCCGACGCCCTCGCCGCCATCTTTGAGTTCATTCGCGACGCCAACACCGCGATGGATGCCGGCCACTTCCTGCAGGGCAACCTCGACTCGGCACGGGGCCTGCTCGCCCACTTCGATTCGGTCTTTGACGTCCTGCGCCCTTCCGTTCAGGAGGGGGCCCTGTCCGATTCCGAGATCGAATCCCTGATCGCCGAACGCACGGCCGCGAAGAAGGCCCGTGATTTTGCCCGCGCCGACGCCATTCGCGCCCAACTGCTGGGACAGGGCGTCATTCTGGAAGACACCCGCGACGGCGTTCGCTGGAAAAGGAAGTAAGTTCACCGTGAAGATTCATACTCGCGCCGTACATGCCGGCGACCGCAAGAAGGCCCAGTCCCAGATCCCAGTGTCCACACCGGTGCATTTCGCCGCCAGCTGGATCACCGAGGATACCGCCGAACTTGACCGCATTTTTGGCGATGAGCAGAAGGGCTATAGCTACTCGAGGTACGATAACCCCACCAACTCCGCGCTCGAAGAGTTGATGACGTCACTCGAAGGAGGTGCCGGCGCCCTGGCCACGGCTTCCGGCATGGCCGCCCTCGAACATGCCCTCAAAGCGGCGCTGCTCGACCGTCCCAAGTCTGTCGTCTGCGCCCGGGACATTTACGGCGCCACCATTAAACTGCTCCTCGATGTCCTTGGACCGTTCGGTATTGAGACTCGCTTCGTTGACACCAACGACCTTCCGGCCGTCGCCAGGATCCTGCAGGATGAAAAGCCCGGCGTCCTGCTGATGGAGACCATCTCCAACCCTCTGCTGCGGGTCGGCGCGATTGACGAAATCGCCCGCCTCTGCCGCGGCGGTTCCACCGCCCTCATCGTCGACAATACCTTCGCCACCCCGCTGCTTGTTCGCCCCCTCGAACTCGGCGCTCACCTGGTGGTCCACAGCACGACGAAATACCTTGGCGGCCACGGCGATACCCTCGGCGGCCTCGTCGTTTCCGACGAAGAGCATCTCCCGACCGTCCGGCGCCTGGCGCGGGTCGCCGGACCCGTGCTTGGGCCCATGGAGGCATTTCTGACCATGCGCGGCGTTAAGACCTTCGCCCTGCGCATGGAGCGCCAGTGCCATAACGCCCGTGCTCTCGCCGCCTGGCTTCGCGCCCACCCCCGAGTCGCGTCCGTCTATTACCCGGATGATCCCGCGCACCCGGACGCCGCCACCGTTAGCCGACTGCTTCCTGACGGCCTCTTTGGCGGCATGCTGAGCTTCGAGATTAAAGGGCTTGACCGTGGCGGTATCTTTGCTTTCCTCGACCGACTCCGGCTGATCGTGAAGGCCACCTCGCTTGGCGACGTTCACACGATGGTCCTGCACCCATGGATCAGTTCGCACCGCGACGTCCCCCTCAAACAGAAAGAACGAATGGGGATCCGGGAGAACCTCGTCCGCCTGTCAACTGGGATCGAGGCCGTCGAGGACATCATTTCTGACCTCGAACAAGCCTTGGCGTGAATGTTTGACAAACACCCCTCAAGTTCGGTACAACAAATAAAGCAGCAAGGCACTCCTCAGTAGCTCAATGGTAGAGCATTCGGCTGTTAACCGAAGGGTTGTAGGTTCGAGTCCTACCTGAGGAGCCAAACCTCTCCCTCCTGACTTTTTCCTCCCCAATAGTTCACGGCAGCGGCCTTCGTGCGCCTGTCTGCTTCCTGCGCACTAACGCCAATAAAATCAACAACTTGACGGCGGCCCGGTTCTCCGCGCCGGCGCGGGGAGGATTCTCCACGGCGCCCGAGGTCCGCGAATACCCGTGGTTCGCAAAGATCCTAAGCGTATGGCCATCACCGTCTGGCGAGTCAGGGACCGAGAGGCCGATTGGCATGAGCAGAGGTGGATCGGTTCCCCCCGCGTGCGTTGTTCCGGCTGACTTGGCGGCGCCGGCAGGTCGACCAGAAGCGGCGCATCGCTGAAGCGAGCTAAGCACCGGGCGAGTCTGCCGCGCAGGTCGTGCAGGAGCATGGCGGGTGTAACCGACCTGCGGCGTGACTTCACCGGCCCCGGTGCTGGTCGAAACCGCGCTGCGGCAGGACCCCTCCGCCGTAATTTCTTCGTCTTCCGTGGGCGGCGTGCTGCAACACCGCAAACGGCGGTTTGAATGGCTACGGCAAAGAGGTCGACCAAGTATTCATCTACCGATTGAAGTATCGAATTAATTACAGCATGAGTGATGCGTGGCGCCGAATCCATCCGCTCCCGCGGACCTCGCCGGACTCAGCGCCGAGGCATTGCGCGGGCTGGTTATGGCGCAGCGGGATGCCCTAGCGGTACGCGATACCCGGATCGACAATCTGAAGCTGGTCATTATTCAATTGCGCCGGATGCACTTCGGCAGCAATTCGAATAAGACCACTCGACAGATTCGACAATGGGAATTGCTGCTGAGAGATCCAGAAACCCAATAGACCTAATCGCCCCCGCCCCGACGTCGAATGGAAAGAGGCAACATCGCGCAGGTTCTCCCAAGGCGCCCCCGGGCCTGCCACCGGCGTCCGACATACTGATTCACAGGCCAATCTTGACCCCGAGGGGCAGTCATTCGGCTCCAACTGCTTGTGTCGCAAAGTTATTGACACCCGGCGAATCTATTATCAATATGGAGGGGAGCACCAATAAGGAGGCCGCAGGAAAAGAGAAAGAACACTTCTGCGAGCGATGCCAAAGAGAGATACAAAAGCCCGCATCAAAGGGAGCCTTACATTGATCCTCAGCGCCGGCGCGCGGCAGAGTTCATGTTCGCCGGTATTGCGGAGGCTGGAACGAGAGTTGCTCCTCGCCGAGAAAGTGGAATTGGTGCTCAGCGCTGAATCGCTCGAACGCATGCTGGTCACGTGTCGTCAGCTTGCCCCTTGTGTTCTTCTGGTTGATGCCCACGAACTCGAAGAAGTTCAGGGTGGAGCGCTTTCCACTTTCTCCGAGTATGGCAGTGCGGTGCGGGTTCTGGTTCTGGTGGAGGAGGGGAACCCCGCTGCGGAGATGCGCTATGTGCGGATGGGTTGT
This sequence comes from Bryobacterales bacterium, assembly GCA_003487005.1. Lineage (GTDB taxonomy): Bacteria > Acidobacteriota > Terriglobia > Bryobacterales > Bryobacteraceae > PNKE01. Next base: position 321 of record DNFG01000440.1, on the reverse strand, counting down.
AGCGGCTGTCTTGCCAGGGATTCCTCGCTTCCGACTATCCGGCGGGCGATTGTCGCGGTGGCGCACGGAGAGATCTGGGGAAGCCGGTTCGCGATTTCGCAACTGCTCCGGTTTTGTCTGCAGTCGGAATCTGCGCAGCTCACTGAGCGGGAGCGGGTGATACTAAACCTAATTAGTCAAGGATATAAGAATAACGATATCGCCCGATTGTTGTACATTAGCAGCGAAACCGTGCGCTGGCACCTTCGCCGCCTGTATCGCAAGCTGGGAACGCATGACCGGCGGCGGGCGTCACATCTTGCGGAAGCCCTTACCGTCGGC
>DNFG01000335.1 GCA_003487005.1 Bryobacterales bacterium | reverse complement strand
GTACTCGAGGTAGGCGTTGAGGAGGCGGCCGGTGACATCGGATTCGGTCCGGATGGAGATTCCTTCGATTTCAGCGACGGGGAGGAGGGCGCGAGTGGAAGAGGAGATGAAGAGGCCGGCGGCGCGTTCGAGGTCGTCGAGGGTGAGGGTTTGCTCGCGGACTTCGATGCCGGGGAGGCGGATGGCCTCGAGGAGGAGGTCGCGGGTGACGCCGGGCAGGCAGCCTGCGGAGAGGGGTGGAGTGAGGACGCGGATGACGCCGGTGGCGGGATCGGGGTCCTGAACCGCAAAGACGTTGGCGGAGGTACATTCGCTGACCTCCTGACGTTCGTTGAGGAGGAGGACCTCATCGAGGCCGCGGACGTGGGCCTGTTCGTAGTAGACAAGGTTCATCGCCCAGGAGGTGACCTTGGCGCCGGAGAAGGGATTGGCGGCGAAGCGGGCGTTGGGGACGATGCCGAGGCGGCAGGCGCCGCCCCAATCGCGGCGATCGGTGGTGAAGGCGATGAGATCGAGGTCGCGGTCGAGGCCCGGGGATTCCCACATGCCGCCACGGTTGCGGACGACGACGATGCGCATGGTGGAGTTGTGGGCGTGGTTGGCCTCGACGAGGCGGAGGAGTTCGGATTCGAGTTGGGCGGGAGCCCAGGGGAAGCCGACGCGGAGAAGTTCGGCGTCGCGGTGCATGCGGGCCCAATGGCGGGGAAAGGCGAAGAGGACGCCATCAACGACCTTGACGGTGGAGAAGACACCCCAGCCGTTCATGAGGCCGACCTGACCGGGGCGGAGGAGGTCGTCGGTGGCGGGGCGGATCTGGCCGTTGTGATAGAGGAAGGGATGGGTCACGCCCCGATTTTAGCGGAAGTGAGACCGGCACAGGCGAGCAGGGCGGGCACCGGGGCGAAAGGAGTGAGCCGGCGAGGCAGTTGGACTCGCATGATGCCGGGCCTGGACTCGATGGGCGGCTTGGGGAAGCGCCAGGCAGACCAGCCATGGGCCGAAAAGCCGGAGGAGACGGCAACGCAGCGACGGGATGCGCCGTTGGTGGAGGCGCGTGACGGTGGGGGCGTCAACCCCGCCAGGACGGGAAGAAATTGGGGCGGGCGCGGATGGCGTCGAGGAGAAGTCCCGGAACGCGATTGCGGCGGCGAAGGAGTTGTTCGAGGAGGGCGGAGAGGGCGTCGTCATCGCCATCGAGCCAGCCTGTGGGGAGGCTGCGCAGGGCGTCATCGATGGCCGATTCGGGACAGTGGCGGACACGGCTGAGCCAGGGTTCAAAGTCGTCGAGGGAGCGGACGGCGGCGTAGAGGGTGGGGCGGGGGTAGAAGCCCTGGAGGGGGGCATCGCGGTAGCACCAGTTGGGGCCGTCGAAGAGGTAGCCGTGGTCGATCATCTGGGCGATGAATCCTTTTTTGGGGGAGGAAGGGTCGGATTGGGGGAGCCAGTCGCGAAGGCGGCGGCGGAGGAAGATAGCCTGGCGCGCATCGGCATTGCCGCACCATTTATCGAAGACGAGGACGCCGAGGAAATCGGGGTAGTTGGCGACGGAGGGGAGGAGGGAGTCAGGGAGGTAGTCGTAGACGGCTTCGGTGAGGGGGTCGCCGGGGAACTGGGAGCCGAGGTGCCAGCCTGGAGGGACGGGTGCGCGGGCGGAGCCGGTTTCGAGGTAGACCTCGGGGGAAGCGGCGAGAAAGGCGGGGGAGACGGTGATGACCGCGACGCGGGGGGTGGCGATGCCGAGGGCGGCGAGCAGGTGGGCGCCGAGCCATTCGTTAACGAGGATGCGGCGGTGCTGGGGGTTATTGGTGAATTTGGTGACGTAGAAAGGGGCAGGGCCTGGGGCATCGGTGGCCAGCAGGTGCGCCTGGGCGCCGCCTCGCATTTTGCGCAAGAAGCGCGTGGCATTCACCGGCATCAGCAACTAGGATAATCTGGAGAGATGTGGCCGTGCCCGAGGCCCGGCCAGTGAGGAGCCCCACCGATGGAAGAGACGCCCACGACCCAACCCGAGACGGCCAAGGCACGCGAGAAGAGCGGCGACGAGATTGCGCTGGAACTGATGAAATTCATTTCGTCGACGACAGGCTATGCGAAGGGAGCCCAGGCAGTGGGCTTTTCGGGGAAGGGTCCACGGACACCGGAGGAGCAGGCGGACGCGCTTCTGGCGCTGTTCGAGCGATGCCGGCAGGTGGTGCGCGGGGGCGAGTGAGGGCCGGGGCAAAAAGAAAGGGGTAGAACGCTGCTGCAGCGCACTGCCCCATTGAACATCAGTCGGATTGGTGACGCGGCCGCCTGAGGCGGTCCACGACTGGGAGCGTCGTTCCCGAGGGGGGCGACGCCGCCGGCTTACTTGGCTTTCTTCGCTGCCTTTTTGGGAGCAGCAGCCTTTTTCGCGGGTGCGGCCTTCTTCGCGGGCGCAGCCTTTTTCGGGGCAGCGGCTTTCTTCGGAGCAGCGGCCTTCTTCGCGGGCGCAGCCTTCTTGGCGGGCGCGGCCTTCTTGGCCGGCGCAGCCTTCTTGGCGGGCGCAGCCTTCTTCGGGGCGGCAGCCTTCTTGGGGGCGGCCGCTTTCTTCACGGCCGCCTTGGTCGGCGCCGCGGCTTTTTTGGTTGCGGTTTTCACGGTTGCTTCACTCACCTTTCGAGCGGCGGACAAAGCCGCCGTTGTTCCGGCCGGTTGAACCGCCGGTTTCCCCGCCTTGCGGTCGGGAACCTGGGGCGGAGCGGCGCGGCGAACAGGCCGCGGAATCCGGGCTCCGCTAATCTCATTGGCTGCTCCGTTTTCGCCACCGACGTCGGTGACGGCATCGTCTGTGAGCACGGAGTCAAAATCCCCTTCGTCGTCGTCGAAGCGCAAGGGGCGAACTCTTCGTTCTTTCATGGGCATGTCAGCCTCCGCTACGCAGGCTAAACATAAACAGGATACATTGTTTTAATCATTTCGCCTAGAAAAAAGTGAGGGAAGGCGGGCCGAAGGCTTGAAATGTGGCAGGCGAGGTGCTATGAGGGCGGGCTTACTTGCGCGCGGCGACCTTGCGGGGAGCGGGTTTGGCGGACTTGGAGGCGGTGCGGCGGGCGGTGGTGCGGCGAACGGGGGCCTTGCGTTTGGCGGGAGCCGCTTTGGGCGCGGAGGCGGGAATCAGCAGGACTTCGCCGTCTTCCGGAGCTTCAAAGAAGGACGAATCGAGTTGGTTGGCGGCAAGGATGGAGTTCGCGGCCGTGGAATACTGCCTGGCGATGGAAGCGAGGGTATCGCTGCTGGATATGCGATGGAGACGCCAAGCGGCGCGCTTGTCCTCGGGAACGGCTTCGATGGCGGCGAGCACTTCCCGGGCCTGTCGCGCAGGCACGCGGACATCGAATCCGGCGGGCGCGACGGTGCGAATCAGGGCAGGATTCAGTTCGCGGATATCGGCGAGGGGCACATCAGCGGCATCGGCGATGAGTCCGAGATTGGTATCAGCGGCGACGTGGATGGTGTCATAGTCGAGCGGGGCTTCGGGAGGGAGAGACTGGAGTCCGTACGCTTCGAGGTTGCGGGAGACGATCACCATGGCGAGGATGGCGGGGACGTAGTTGCGGGTCTCCCTGGGGATGGCGTTGCGGCGGTGCAGTTCCCAGAAGTCGGCGTAGCCGGTGCGCTGGACGGCGCGCTCGACACAGTACGGGCCGCAATTATAGGCGGCCATGGCGAGATACCAGTCGCCGCTGAGCTTGTACAGATCACTCAGGTGGCGGGCGGCGGCGCGGGTGGCTTTTTCGGGGTCGAGGCGGTCGTCGTGGAGCGTACTCTGATTGAGTCCGTAGTCCTGTCCGGTCCGGCGGACAAACTGCCACATGCCGGTGGCAGCTTTGCGGGAGACGGCACGGGGCATGAAGCCGGACTCGGCCTGGGCGAGGAAAATCAGTTCCTGCGGGACGCCTTCCTCGGCGAAGATCCGGCTGATCATCTCGCGATAGCGGCCCGCGCGCTTGATGCCGTTGAGCAGCGTCCGCTGACCGCGGGTACTGGTGAAGTAGTTGATGTAACTGAGGACGGCGTCATTGACGACAAGCGGCAACTGGGACTGGGCGGCCTGGACCTGAGCCTGCGTTCTCCCTTTCAATCGCGGGTCGACCGGGAAAGTGAGATCGAGAATCTCTTCGAGGGGTGACTGGGTGTAGACCGCCTCTCCCGGTGCGATGCCGGCGCCGAGGCTTTCGAGGTCGTAGCGATGAATGTTGCGGATCAGTTCCTCGCTCTTGCGGTCGATAAGGGCGCGATCGGGCAGGTCGGCGGGCAGATCCATGAGGGATTCCATGGCCAGGTCGAACTCCTGCCGGGCCTGTTCCGGCTTGCCTTCCTGGATGAAAAACTTGCCGTACTGGAAGTGGCGGTCGGCCTCACGAACGGCCCGCTGGGCCTGACTGACGGGGGGGGTGGCGGGGTTGCGGGGAGTGAACAGGACGGGTGGTTTGGCAGGGAGGGCGGCGACAGTGATCTCGGGATACTCAGGCGCGGGCGCCATGTCCACCATCATTGCTTCCACGAGTTGCGAGGCGGTGGCGGGCGAGATGGCGGGGGACTGCTGCTTCTTGCGCTTCCAGAACTGGGCATTCAGGGAGGGCGCCAGGAGGAGGAGGGCCAGGAAGGCGGTCAGCAGGGAGGTGGTTGGGCGTGAAGTCATTCGTCAATGAACCGAAAACAAAAGCGTCCAGTCACGTCTCCGTGACAAACATCTTTTTGGACTCTACTCTAAATGGGGGACATGGGTCAACCCGACTCAGGGAGTATGTCTCAAGGAAACAGGGTATCGAAAGGCTGTGCTAGGCTCGAACCCAGAATGGTGCGATTGCTGGTTTCGACTTCCCTTCTCCTCCTTGCGAGTCTTGTGAGCGCGCTGCCGGGCGATGCCGCGCCGCTACCCGAAGACCGGGGGGCGGCGGGGGTGTGGCAGGCGTTGAAACGGCTGAATACCCAGGCGCGTGTCCTCTATATAGTGGCCCACCCGGATGACGAGGACGCGGCGACGCTGACTCTGCTGGCCCGCGGTCACGGGGCGCGGGTCACTCTGCTGTCGCTGACGAGGGGCGAATCGGGCGCCAACCTGATCACGTCCGATTTCTTCGACCGCCTGGGCGCCTTGCGCACTCTGGAGCACCGCAAAGCCGCCGAGCACTATGGCGTGGACCTGCGCTACTCGCGCTTCGCCGACTTCGGCTACTCGAAGAACATCGAAGAAACATGGAAGAACTGGGACCGGGCCGAGGTGCTGAAGGATGTGGTCGCGCACATTCGCCGGATACAACCCCACGTCGTGATCGCGCGATTTCAGGGCACCACCCGCGACGGCCACGGGCATCATCACGCCTCGGGCCTGCTGGCGCGGGAAGCGTTCGCGGCCGCCGCGGACCCGGCCCGCTTTCCGGAACTGGGCCTGCCGGCGTGGAGCGCCGTGAAGTTGTACAGCGGCAACTGGAACCGGTTGGACGATGGCGTGATTGCGGTGGATTCGGGGGCGACCGATCCGCTGCTGGGACGATCCTACGCCGAAATCGGGCGTGCGGGGTACCGCTTTCAGCGGTCGCAGGCGATGGGCGCGGTGCTGGTCCGGCCGGGGCCGTTCGTAGCCTATTACAAGCTGATCGAGTCGCGGATTCCGGGCGCGGCGACGGACGGGTTCCTTCTGGATGGACTGGGAGGCGACGCGCTGCCGCCGCTGGAAGTGCGGGCCGCGGTTCTGCTGGCGCGCGAGCAGTTCGACGCCCGGC
>DNFG01000471.1 GCA_003487005.1 Bryobacterales bacterium | reverse complement strand
CCCCCCCCCTCTCCCCCCCGCCCGCCCCCCCCGAAGATCGCCAACCCCTCCCCCTCGGCGCCCGTCACATCCGCGTCACCCTCGCCTGGCTCGCCCGCGCCTTCCACCGCCTCCTCGCCAGCCCCCCCGAACCCATCCTCGACGGCCTCCGCCGCGCCGTCTCCCAAGGCACCGCCGCCGCCGCCAAACCCGCCCTCGGCGGCAAAACCGGCACCTCCCGCGAAGCCGCCTGGTTCGCCGGCTTCAATCACCAACTCCTCCTCGTCGTCGCCCTCCCTTCGGGTACCGGACCCCAACATGCCGCCCCCCTCGCCGGAGAAATCTTCGCCCAATGCGCGCCTTGATCCCTCTCCTTCTTTGGACCTCCGTCCTCCTGCCCGCCCAGCACTACCGCGTCCGCATCGCCGGTGAACCCCACCCCCTCCGCCTCCACCGCGAAGACTACGTTGCCGCCGCCCTCGCCGGGGAAGCCGGCGGCTTCTCCTCCCCCGAAGCCCTCAAAGCCATGGCCGTCACCATTCGCACCTTCGCCCGCGTCAACGCCGGCCGCCACAAAGCCGAAGGCTTCGACTTCTGCGAATCCACCCACTGCCAGAAACTCCTCGTCCGCGACATCCCCGCCCGCCTCCGCCAGATCGTCGAAGACACCGAAGGACTCGTCCTCGAAGCCAATGGCCGCCCCGCCGAGGTCTTCCACAGCCGCCACTGCGGCGGCCACACCGAATCCGCCTCCGCCGTCTGGCCCGGCGCCGCCCGCCCCTGGCTGGAGGGCAGGGAAGACACCTTCTGCCTCTCCGCCGGACGCCAACCCTGGCGCGCCCGTCTCCCCCTCGACCAACTCGCCCGCGCCCTCGGCCTCCCTCAAATCACCCAACTCGCCATCGCCCGCCGCTCCGCCTCCGGCCGCGTCGCCACCCTCCACACCAACCGCGGCCCCCTCGACGCCGAAACCTTCCACCTCCGCCTCGGCCGCGCCCTCGGCTGGCAGCATGTCCGCTCCAAGTTCTACGACCTCCACCTCGACCACGCCCACGCCGTCATCGAAGGTTGGGGCGCCGGACACGGCGTTGGACTCTGTCAGACCGGCGCCGAGGAACGCGGCAAGGCCGGCCACTCCTTCACCCAAATTCTCGCCGCCTACTTCCCCGGCACTCAGGTCCGCCACCCCGTCGCCTGGCGTCCCCTCCTCTCCGAATCCCTCGACGTCCACGGCTCCGGCGCTCCCGCCGAAAACGAAGTCCCCGCCATCGCCGAACGCGCCCGCCGCGAAGCCGAACGCCTCGCCGGACGCCCCATTCGCGTCCGCCCCGTCATCCGTGTCTATCCCACCGTCGCCGCTTTCCGTGACGCCACCGGCCACCCCGGCTTTCTCGCCGCCTCCACCCGAGGCCGCTTCATCCGCCTCCAACCCCCGGCGCGCCTCCTCGCCGAGCGCCGCCTCGCCCCCACTCTGCTCCACGAGATGCTCCACCTCGCGCTCGCTCCCGCCCCCGGCGTCCGCCTCCCCCGCTGGTTCGAGGAAGGACTCGCCCTCTGGATCGAACAACCCGTCACCCAACCCGCCCCCCTCGATCCCCGCACCGAACCCCGCCTCCTCAACCCCGCCTCCGAAGCCGACCTCCGCGCCGCCTACGCCAACGCCCGCGCCGCTGTCGCCTCCCTCGTCGCCCGCTACGGCCGCTCCGCCGTCCTCGCCTGGCTCGACACCGGCATCCCCCGCGCCGCCGTCCCGTAGGCCGCGAACTGCGGCATCATCGCCAGCGCCGACGTCACCGCCACCACCGCCGCCCCCCCGAACAGCATCGCGTCCAGCGACACCTGCCGTTGAAACATCCACCCCATCAACGCCGGACACGCCGCCGTGCTGAACACCGCCAGACTCGACGCCATGCTCCGCGCCCGCCCCACGTTCTCCGGTCCATACAACTCCGCCCACACCGCCGCCACCACGCTCCCGTGGAATCCCGCCGTCACCCCCACCAGACTCAAATACGGAAACGCAATCCACGGCCGCTCCACCACCGCCAGCAGCAGCGCCCCCAAACCCAGCGGCAGCGCGTACGCCGGCAAAAGCCGCAACGCCGTCAACCGGTCGATCCACGGCCCCACCACCACCGACGACCCCGCCCGCGCAATCGCAAACACCACGAATGCTGCCGCAATCCACTCCGGCGCCCAGCCCTTGCTTTGCGCAATCACCGTCTGATATAAAAACAATCCCGTAATGGCAAACGGCGCCACCAGAATCGCCGGCATTAAAAATACCAGCCGCGCATCCCGCAGCATGAACTTGAATCCGCTGTCTTTTTTCTTTGACTGGACCGCCGCCGCCGGCGCGCTATTCCGCAATAGCCGCAATGTCACCGGCAATACCACCCCCACCAGAAACACCGCCACCAATATCCACGCCGTCCGCCATTCCACGAAGCGGATCAGCACCGAGAACCCGATCGGCAGCAGCGCCTCCCCCAACGGATACCCCAGCCCCGCCACCCCCAAGGCCTTCCCCCGCGCCGCTCCGAACTCCCGCGCCATCACCGTCTGCGATATGTGCCCCAACAGCCCCTGACCCAATAACCGCAGCCCCAATACCCCCAATCCCAACAGCAGAAAGTGCGGCGCGAACGCCACGCACAACGCCGCCGCCGCCAGCATCACCACCACCCAAACCGTGTACTTCCGCAAACTCGCCGTGTCGATCCGCCCCCCCAGCGCCGGCAGCAGCAGCGCCGACCCCAGCGTCGCCACCGAATACAATAACCCCACCGTCGCCGTATTCAGCCCG
>DNFG01000164.1:469-3063 GCA_003487005.1 Bryobacterales bacterium | reverse complement strand
GGCCGCCGCTGTCAGCAAGGCGATGCACACCACAAAGACGGCCGGATCCGCGGCCCGGACCCCGAACAATTGGCTCTCAATCCAGCGCCCGCCCGCCGCGGCGGCGGCAGCGCCCGCGGCGATCCCGGCGCAGACCACGAAGACGATCTCCTGGAGCACGAGGCGCACCACCCGCCCCTGGCCCGCCCCCAGCGCCATCCGGATCCCGATCTCGCGCGATCGCCGCAGCACCACGAACGACAGCACCCCATGCAGCCCCACCAGCGCCAGCAGGCTGGCCAGGAACGCAAATCCGGCCGAGAGAAAGCCGAGCAGCCGTTCGGTGGACAGCCGCCGCTCGAGTTGCTCGTCCATCATGCGCAGGTCGGAAACCACCAGATTCGCGTCCACGCGCCGCACCTGCTGGCGCAGCAGCGGCAGCACCGCCCGCGGGTCGCCCGCGATCCGGACATACACGTTGACGCCGCTGACGAACTGCATCCTCGATCCCATACTCACGAACGTCTGGCGCGGGGTCTCGCCGCGCACGTCATGGTACCGCGCGTCCGAGAAGACGCCGATGATCTCCGTATCCGGCTCCTTCTTGGCGCCCTGGGCCATGAAGCGGCCCACCGGATCCGCGCCGCCGAGATACTCCTTCACCAGCGTCTCATTGACCAGTGCCACCTGCTGCTCCCGGCCCCAATCATTCCATTGCAGGTCTCTGCCCCGGACCACGGAAAGGCCGAGCGTCTCAAAGTATCCCGGCGTGATCGCGTTGAAAAAGCTCCAGGGTTCTCCGTCCTCTACCGACACCGCTCCCGGCAGCGTAATGCTGCTGTCCCAGCGGCCTCCGGTCAGCAGGCGCGTCGTGTTGGCGCCCACCGACCGCACCCCGGGCACCGCGGCCAGGCTCTGCAGGACGTCGCGGTACACCTGCAACTTGCGGGCGTCGTCATAGACAGTCGCCGGACGCAGTCCGAACATCGCCACATTCTCGGTCCGGAAACCGAGATCGACCTCGTTCAGGTTCCGCAGCGTCCGCACAAAGAGGCCCGCGCCGATCAGCAGCAGGCAGGAGAGCGCCACCTGCAGACCCACAAATGACTTTCGAAGCAGGACATGCGCCCGCCCGCCGGCCAGCGTCCCCGCCTCGTCTTTCAGCGTGGACGCCGGCGCGATCCGGGAAGCCTGCAGCGCGGGCGTCAGCCCGAAGACGACCGCGGTCAGCATCGTCACCCCTGCCGCGAACAGCAGCACCCGTGCATCCGGCACCGTCGACAGCGTCAGATTCCCCGGATCAAACGGCAGGAAACTGACCAGTCCGCGTGTCGCCCAGATGCTGATCATCACCCCCCCGGCGCCGCCGGCCACGGCCAGCGCGAGGCTCTCCGCCAGCAGTTGCCTCACGATCCGTCCCCGGCCTGCTCCCAGCGCCGCGCGCACCGCCACCTCCTTCTGCCGCGCCGCCGCTCGCGCCAGCATCAGGTTCGCCACGTTCGTACACGCGATCAGCAGCACCAGCCCCACCAGCCACTGCAGCACCTTCAATGGCTGCTCGCCGATCCGCCGCAACGTCGAGAACCCGCCCGAGGCCGGAATCAGTTCAGGCGACTGCCGCAGAAACCGCTCCTTCAACTCCGGGAACTTCTGGAAAAATGGTCCGGTCAGTTCTTCCTGCTGCCGCTGCTGATAGAGTACTTTCAGTTCCGCCTCCGCGGCCTCGCGCGTGACGCCCGGCTTCAGCCGGCCGAACAGGTAAAACCAGGAGTCCCGCTCGTCCGCCAGCGAATCCCAGGACGGCGTGATCGCCAGCTTCATCATCACGGGGATCCAGACTTGGGTCGGAAGCCCGATATCAGTTCCCTCGAACCCGGGCGAAGCCACCCCCACCACCGTGAACGGATGGCCATTCAGCCGGATCGTGGACCCCAGGATGTCCTCGCGCCCCGCATAGCGATCCAGCCAAAAGTCATGCTGCAGCACCGCCACGGCATGGCTGTTCGCCGTCTGGTCGTCCTCCGGCGTGAGCATCCGGCCACGCGCGGGCCGCACGCCGAGCACCTGAAAGAAGTTCCCCGCCACCAGCCCGGCGGAGATCATCTCGCTGCTGTCCTCCCCCACCAGGCTCGTCCGCTCAACACGCTGTCCCGTCAGGCCCGCCAGGGTCTGATTGCGGTCCCTGAATGCAAGATAGAGGGGGTGGGAAAACGTGTGCAGACCGTCGCCGCTCTGCGAGCCGAACCGTCCTCCCTCCATTCGCAGTTGGACCAGTTCCTGCGGGCGTTCAACCGGCAGCAGCCGCAGCAGGATCTGGTCAAACAGGGTGAAGATCGCCGTGTTGGCCCCGATGCCCAGCGCCAGCGAAGCGATGGCGGTCAGCGCGAATCCCGGATTGCGGCGCAATTGCCGCAGGCCGAAGCGGAAGTCCTGCCCGGCTTCTGTGAACCATCGCCCTGCTTTCATCCGTGGTCCTGCCTTTCCTGCGATTCCGTTGCGCGCGTCCTCATCCTTGATACGGATGGGCGTCTGCTTCGTTCCGCCGCGGCGCGGCGAATCTGTAAACTCTCGTCTGCCGCCGCGTTGCCCGCTTAGAATAGATCGGAAGAGCGTCG
>DNFG01000164.1:0-234 GCA_003487005.1 Bryobacterales bacterium | reverse complement strand
GCCGCGTTGCCCGCTTAGAATAGAGGTTCGTGCCCCTGCCCGTCGCAGCCTCCGAGTTCCTCGAGCGGATCGAAGTCCGGCTCGCCGGCCATGCTCCGCGCCCGCGCATCGTCTTCCCCGAAGGCGAGGACCCGCGCGTCCGCGAAGCCGCCCATCGCCTCGAAGCCCGCGGTCTTGTCGAGCCTGTCCTCGTTCCGCGTGTCATCACGGACGATGCCGCCGCCGAACGCTACG
>DNFG01000239.1 GCA_003487005.1 Bryobacterales bacterium | reverse complement strand
ATCGGCGCACTGCACATCCTACGGGAAATCCGTTCCGGCGCAACCGGCCGGAGCAGCACTCTCCCCCTCACCAAAAAGCGCAGCGAACTCGTGCAGGTCTACATCTCGCAGGGCTTCAGGCCTGAACCTGTCCTGATCGCCGCGTCCTGGTAGCGCTTCACTCCGCGGGCCGGATTGTTCGGAGGGGCCGGCCCGCTAACCTCTTGAGACCCCCGCCCGGGCATTGGCCCGAACCTGCTCCGCGCTCTTGCAACCCGGAATCACCGCCGACACCACCGGCCTTTCAAGACACCATCGCAGCGCCCATTCCGCCATCTCCATCCCCTCCGGCACCTCCGCCTCCCGCAACCGCGCCGCCTCTTCCAGATCCCGCTCCAGTTTCGCCGGATTCACTGTGGACCGGAAATCGCCCGCGGCGAACTCCGCCCCGCGCTGGTACTTCCCGCTCAGCAGTCCACTCGCCAGCGGCACCCGCGCCAGGATGCCCATTCCATCCCGCTCCGCGTGCGGAAAGTACATCTCCTCCGGGCGCCGGTCCAGCCGGTTATACACCACCTGAAGTACCTCCGCCCCCACCGCCCGCGCCTCGCGCGCCTGCCGTTCGCTGCCCACTCCGAGGATCGAAATCCCGACATGCCCGATCTTTCCCAACCGTCGCTGCTCTTCCAGCATCCGCCAAAGCTCATCGTTGTCGAACCAGACATCGGAGCCGGAATGAAACTGATAGAGATCAATCTTCTCCACCCGCAACGCCCGCAGCGACCCCTCCAACTGCCGCCGGACCCCCTCCACGGTGAAATCCTCGGTCCGGTTCATGAACGAATGGAACTGATGCCCGAACTTCGACGCCACAATCCACCGCGAACGGTCATGCCGCACCAGATAGTCGCCAATCAGGCGCTCGGAAAGATGATCGCCATAGCACTCCGCCGTGTCGATCAGATTGATGCCAACCGCTTCCGCCTCGTCGAGGATCGCGTCCACCTCGCTCTGCGTGAAGGAATGGCCCCATTCTCCGCCAAATTGCCACGTTCCCACGCCCACAACCGACGTTTGCAGTCCAGTTCGTCCGAGTTTCCGGTAGTTCACACTGCGATTCTAGCCCGTCCGGCCATCCTAGTCGCGAACTGCCGGGTTCTTTTCCGCCTCTTCCAGTTCGCCGCTGCGGTCCGGCGTCAGATCCACTTTCTCGAAGGCCGCCCCCGGTGCCGGCAGCCGGATCGTCAGGAAATCGTGCAGGGTATCGGCCTCGAGTGTGGATGTGGCGGCCGTGAATTCAAGCACATGCCCGCCCGAACGGCGATCATCCGCCAGAAAATGCAGATGATACCCAGGCACGTTGACACCCTTGACGAACGAAGGCGACCGGAACCCGACGAGCGTCCCGCGAACCCCCTGCAGCGTGAACATCGGCTGATTCCGCGTCACCGCCACCAGCGGCCGGTAGGGCTTCGACTGCGCCGGCACGCTCCGCACCCGCACATGCCGGAACTCCCCGCGCACCCGAAACGCGCAAAACCGGTTCGCCTGCGGCAGAAGCCGGTCAATCCGCGCTTCCAGTGCGGGCAGGTCGAGGCCGGCTGGCAGTTCCTCCCGCACATCGGCCCGGAAATGGGTCACGCTCGCGAACGGCGTCGTCTCGCTCTGAGGCGGTTCCCCCACCGACCCGTCCCCGCGCACTTTGTAGAAAACCCCGTCCAGCAGGATCATCTCCCCGTCCAGCGCGTGGAACGTCCCAATCCCGAAGTCGCCGAAACGCCGCAACTCCGCCAGTGTCACCGTTCCGTCATAAGCCCCCGCCAGCAGAGCGTCGATCGTGGCGACCTGTGTGATCCCGCCCGCTCCGGGTTCAGGCGAGGGCCGGCAGGCGGCAAATAGCGCCACCGCGATCAGTGGGGCGAAGAGGAATCGTCTGGTCATTCAGCCCCCCCGGGCTCAACCGCATCAACGCAGGAGACCGCGATCGGCTCGCGAACCTCAGAGCAAAGTACCCCTGGCGCAATGTCGCAGACCTGGTAGCGGAGGATGTCGAGCCGGACGGGCGTGACACACAGGTGACCGAAACACCCGGTCAGATCCTTCTTCCAGGGTGGCCACCGGCGGCGGCGGACCGGTGCGCGCAGGATGCCGTGGAGCGCGTACACCCGCTCACCGCTCCCGCCCGCCTCCATCTCCCTCCACCGGCGCGATTCGGCATGGACACAGAAGTACAGAGCCAGAAAATGGACGGAGTGTGCGCCGGCGCGCTGGAGAGGCGTGGCGCAGGTCTGGCAGAGCGCTTGCAAGTCCCTGCCGTCGCTGCTCCGCCGGGCGAGGATCGTGACATGCCTGTTATTGAGCGACTTGACGTGAGCGAACAGACCGCACACTGAATATGCGCGAACCTCGCTCCGGGCCTGGGTAGCAGGCATGGCGGACAGCAGGACGGCGAGCACGATCCCGGGTGCGGGCATCCTCAATCCTTGTGCAGCTTCTTCGTCATCCGCAGTTCGTTCTTTTCCCCCGGAATAATCCGGTACTGCACGTCATCCATGATCGTGCGGATCAGCCGGAGCCCGAGTCCCCCGGATTTGCGCTGTTTGACCAGTTCCTCCACCGATTCCGACTGCAAATGCGCCGGATCGAAGTGCCGTCCCGTGTCCACGATCACAAAACTCAACTCGTCGTTGTCCAACTCGCCGTGGATTGTGACTTCGTGGAACTGCTCGCTGCCGTAAGCATGCTCGATCACATTCGCACACGCCTCATCCACCGCCAGCGCCAACCGGAGTACCTGTGCGTCGTCCAGACCGGCCCGCGCGCCGATACTCGAGACGAAATCGCGGATCATGGCGAGGTTTTCCGTTGAACTCGGCACGTGCAGCGTGAAGGTCTTCTCAAAGCTGGCCATGATCAGGCTCCTTCGAATCGGGTTACGGCATCCTCAACGGTCGGCTCGATGTCCAGCAGGGCAGGGAAGCCCAACACCTCGAAAACCTGATACACGTTCGCGTCCAGCGCCGCCACCTTCAGATCCCCGCCGCGCTCACGCACATCCTCCAGAAAACTCATGAACACCCCCAAACCTGCTGAGGAAATGTAGGTCAGGCGCGCACAATCAACCACCAGTCGCACATTTCCGGCCTGCACAGCCTGTTCAATCGCTTTCTCGAACTCCGGCGCCGTGTGGGCATCCAGAAAGCCCTCGATCGCGAGAATACAGGCGGCGCCGTGCGGGCGTTGGGTGACTTGGAACTTGCTGGGCACGATGTTGTTCAGTTTACGTCAGGTCACACCGCTCCGGTCCGCTTCAGCACCAGCGCGGTGATGTCATCATGTTGCGGCGCCCCGGCCGCGAACCGGTCGATCTGCTCGAACAGATGGTCCAGAATCACCTCCGGACCCTCTCCCCGCGCACTTCTCAGGCACTCAATCGCCCGCTCCAGGCCGAACTCTTCGTTCTCCCGCGTGCAGGCCTCCGGCACCCCGTCCGAATAAATAAACAGCAGATCACCCGGGTTCATCTGAAATTGCGCCGACTCGTACGTCCGCTTCGGCAGCAATCCCACTGGCAGGCCCGTCGCCTCCAGCAGCTCAACGCTGCCGCCCGCCCGCAGTACAACCCCCTCGTTGTGCCCCCCGTTCACATACTCGCAGGCCCCGGTCAGCGGATCGTACTGCACGAATATCGCCGTAGCGTACTTGCTGCCCGGCGTCGACGCGTGCAGCAGATCCGAAGTGCGCGCCGCAACCGTGGTCAGACACGTCTCCCCCGCCAGCACCGCCCTTAACGTCGCCTGTATGTTGGCCATCAGCAGCGATGCCCCCACGCCCTTGCCCGAAATGTCCGCGACTGTAAACAGATGCGACTCCTCCGGTCCCGCCTGCGTCACCGGCAGCGCGTCATAGTAGTCCCCGCCCACCTCGCGCGCCTGCCGGTTCCGCGCCGCTGCCGCCGTGTGCGCCAGCGCCGGCAACCGGGCAGGGAAGAGATCCTTCTGAATGGACGCCGCCAGTGTCAACTCCTCCTCCAGATGCTGCCGGTACAACGTGTCCTGGAATCGCCAGGCGTTGTCCAATGCCACCGCCGCCTGCGCCACCAGACTCGTGATGAACTCGAGATCGCCGTCCGTATACGCTATCCCCGTCGCCCGGGCCCCCACTACCACCACCCCCGATGTCGTCTCCCCCGTCCGGATCGGGAACAGCGTCAGCCCATCCCGCTCCAGCGGTTCTCCCCGTTCTCCCAACGCCTTCCTCAATTCCGCTGCATCCAGATCGCCCAGGCCCCGAACTCGCCGCACATTCTCGTGCCCCTCGCTCCAGGTCAACAACCCGTGCGCCCGCAGCGCATACCGGCCCGCCAGCGTCAGCATCAACAAATGCGCCACTTCTTCCGGTTCAATCGCAGCCGCGATCCCCCGCGAAAGATCCAGCAATGCCCGCAGCTCCTGGTTGCGCGCCAGCACCTCCTGGTGCGCCCGGGCGTTTGCAATCGATGTCGCCGCCAGATTCAGCAGCGCTTCGAGAAATTCCCGCTCATTCCCGCTCAACTCCCCGTTCGCCGGCCGGCCCAGTCCGATTCGCCCCTGCGGATCCCCCGCCGCGCCGATCGGATGCACGCTCACCAGCCCATGGGCCGCCGCGTCCGCCGGAAACGGTGCACCCGCCTTCAGCGCCGCCACCCCCCGGCTCACCGCAATCGTCTCCCCCGCCGCGATCACACACCGCGTGATTAACAGGCGCCCCATGATCGTTCGTGCCAGATGGCTCAACTGGTCTTCCAGTTTTAGTGAAGAACTCAATACACGCGCGGATTCCAACAGCGATTCCAGGCGCGAGGCGTCAAGGCGGGCGTCCATAGTCCCTCTAATGATAAACTGCGAGTTTCTGGTCCGTTTGCAAACCGGACCAGTTATACTGAAATCAAGTTTTATCCCCAATATCCATACCACGGATTGGACCCAGGAGAGAGCATGGCCAAGAGAATCATTATCCTCACAGGCGGCGGCGACGTCCCCGGCCTCAACGCGGTCATCAAACAGGTGACTTATCGCGGGGTTGAGATGGGCTCCGAAGTGATCGGTATCCGTCGCGGCTGGGAGGGCTTGACCCACCTGAACCTCGACGACGCCGAAAGCAAATCGCGCTACGTCCTGCCGCTGACCCCCCTCAACACCCGAACCATCGACCGGACCGGCGGAACGTTCCTCCACTCCAGCCGCACCAATCCGGCGAAGATGAAAGCCCTCCCCCCGCATCTCGAAGGCCAGACTTTCCCCACCACCGAGCGCGAGAAGGACGGCAAGAAGTTCACCACCCACGACGTCACCACGGCCGTTCTGAAGAACCTCGAAGCCCTTGGCGCCGATTACGTGGTCGCCATTGGCGGCGATGACACCCTCAGCTACGCCGCCCGCCTCCACAAGGAAGGCGTGAAGGTCATCGCCATCCCCAAAACGATGGACAATGACGTCCAGAACACCGAATATTGCATCGGGTTCTCCACCGCCATCACCCGCGCTGAAAGCGCCATCCAGCGCCAGCGCACCACCGTCGGCTCACACGAGCGCATCGGCATCTTCCGCATTTTCGGCCGTGATGCCGGCTACACCGCCCTCTACACTGCCTACGTCACCTCCATCCGCTGCGTCATCCCCGAGTACAAGGTGAACCTCGACAAACTCATCGAACTCCTCGTCCACGACAAGCGCACCAACCCGTCCAACTACTCCCTCGTCATCCTCAGCGAAGGCGCTGAGTGGGAAGGCTACCAGGTCCGCCACTATGGCGAAGCCGATGCCTACGGCCACCAGAAGAAGGCCAACGTCGGCGATGACCTCGCCGCCGAAATCAAGGCCCGCGCCAAGGAAGAAACCATCGTCAGCGATCTCACCTACGATCTCCGCTCCGGCGATCCCGATTTCACCGACAAACTCGTCGCCGCCACCTTCGGCAACATGGCCATGGATGCCATGGCGGAAGGCAAGAGCGGCCTGATGACCGGTATCACCAACGGCTGTTATGACATGGTCGAGATCCCCGATCCCAAACTCGGGCCCCGCAAGGTCGATCTCGCCAGCATGTACAACATCGACCGCTACCGTCCCGACTATTCCAAGAAGCGCGGCCTGCCCATCTTCCTCACCCGCGCCTGATGCGACTGTTCAAAAAGTGGTTCGGGCGCTCGCGCCCGCCGCGGAACCTCACGCCGGATCTCGCCTCCGAGATCCGGCGTTCCTTTGAGGATTCCGCCGCCGATGAAGAGCATTTCCCTTCCACCATCGACCCCCGCATCTCTCACGTCCGCTTCGTGCTTGAAACCCTCGGCCCCCTTGGCTCCGGCCGCGCCCTCGATGCCGGCTGCGGGAAAGGCCGCTTCGCCCGCATTGTCCGCGAACGAAATCCAGAGGCCACCATCGTTGCGATGGATCTGGCCGTCTCGATGCTGCAGTTCGCCAGTCCGGATCTGACCCGCGTCGCCGGTTCCCTCCTCGCCCTCCCCTTCCAGGACGATTCCTTCGACGGCGTTTACGCCACCGAATCCCTCGAACACGCTGTCGATATCGAAGCCGCCGTCGCCGGACTCTGCCGCGTCCTCAAACCCGGTGGCCGCCTCGCCATCATCGACAAAAACGCCGAACACTGGGGCCGCCTCGATACCCCCACCTGGGAAAAGTGGTTCCATCGCGACGAACTCCTCAATCTCCTCCTCCGCCACTGCCGCGAGGCCGACTGCCGCCCCATCGCCTATTGGGACGACGTTGAACCAGACGGCCTCTTCCTCGCCTGGCGCGCCATCAAATAGGTCCCAACCGTCTCAAGCGGACGCTCTTGACATCCGCCACCCCCCGCCCGGGCACCTTCACCGCTGAAAGCGCCACATCCACTGGCCCAGCCCTCAATTCAAGCTCCCCGATCGCCGCATCCGTCCAGTTCATCTCTGGCGCGTGCACCGCGCTCTCCACGATATTCCGTAGCGGAATTTCAGCGAGTTCTCCGGCCTCCCGCAGCACTCCCTCCGCGGCCGACCCGCCTGCCTGCAACTTCACCGTGCAGCCCAGGTTCTCCTTCGGGCACAGCGATTCCAGACTCGCCAGATACCGCCCCGGATACCGGACGTCCGTCCGCCAGGTCATCCTGTCTTCCGGCGACTTCCAGTTCACAATGAAGTCGTTCGCATAGCCCATCTTGGCCCGGTAATGCGGCCCTCCCTCCAGCGCCGCCTGCGTCGCCGGCAGCGTCGCCGGGTTCTCCTCCGCGTGCCCCACCTCAATCGGCGGAGCCCCGAAACGGAAGCCCTCCAGCGTCGAGGCAAACCAATCGTCGTAAGCCCTCCGCAGAGGCTTCACCACCTCCGGATGTCGCGCCGAAACCTCCGCAGACTCCCCTGGGTCCGCCCGCAAATCATACAATTCCCGCCCGTTCACCAGCTTCCAGCGCTGGTCCCAGACCGCTCCCGGAAACGGGTTCCGCGCGTCCCGTTGGTGATCCGCGTGACAGTACAACCGCCGGTCCGGCCACGCTGCCGTCTCGCCGCGCAGCAACGGAACCAGCGACCGTCCGTCCAGCGCCGGCCCCTCCGGCCGCCGCGCCCCGCACAACTCCATGAACGTCGGCAGCAGGTCAATATGCGCCGCAATCTGCTCCACCTTCCGCCCGCCCCGTAACCGCCCACCCGGCCACCGCAACGACAGCACCGACCGCGTCCCGCCCTCGTAAATCGACCCCTTCCTCCCTCTTAACCCGCAGCGATACCGCTCTCCATTGGGCCCGTTATCGCAAAAAAACGCCACAATCGTGTTGTCCAGTTCGCCCGTCGCCTCCAAATGACCCAGAATCCGCCCCACCTGCCGGTCCATGTTCTCGATCATCGCGTACACCGTCGCCAGTTCCGGATCATGCCCGCGTGCCGCCTGTTTTCGGTAATCGCCCTCAGGCACCTGATACGGCGTATGTGGCACATTGTAGGCCAGATAGCAGAACCATGGGTCGCGCGGCGTTCTGCCGATCCAGTCGATCGCCTCCGACGTGAAAGCCTCTGTGATGTAGCCCGGCAGCCGCACCTGCCGTCCATTCCGCTCCGCCGGCGCATCGAAGTAGTTTGACCAGTGCCCCACCCGGAACCCCACGAAATCGTCAAAACCCCGGGCATGCGGCACGTATGGGTAGCACTCCCCCAAATGCCACTTCCCGATCAGCCCCGTCCGGTAGCCCGCCCGCTGAAACACCTCCCCCATCGTCACTTCGCCCTTCCGCAGCGTCTCCCGGCCCCCCGTCACCCCGTGGACATTCGTCCTAAGCGGATACCTCCCCGTCATCAGCGCCGCCCGTGTCGGCGCGCACACCGGAGACACCGAAAAGCGCGAAAAAGTCACCGATTCGCGCGCCAAACGCGCCAGATTGGGCGTTTCCAGGTCCTTGTTGCCCTGATAATCGAAATCGCCGAAGCCCTGATCGTCCGTGAGGATCACCAGCAGATTCGGAGGGCGGCGGGCCTGTCCCAGCAGTCCGGGCGCGGCGGAGGCCCCGGCGAGGAAATGACGGCGCGAGATAGCGGGCATACCGGGATTCTATTTCAATCCCGCTCCGTCCGGGCGAAACGCCGGCTTGCAATAGCGATCCAGAAAGGGCCCGGGAAGCCGCCAGTACGGCGGGCATGTCACCCCGGACGCCGGCTCGTACGACAGCAGCGCATTCGCCAGCCACCCTTCGTGCAACTCGAAGACACAGACCTCCGCCCGCGAATGCCGGAACACCGCCTCGCCCGCCCGCCCCCTCTCTTTCAGTCGCGCCGAACACTCCTGTAGCTGCCGTTCCGCATCCGGCTTCCGCCCCTGCGGCGGCAGCAGGACCACGACCCGCAGCGGCCTCTCCAGCCTGAGCGCGCATGCCCACACCGCCGGCCACAGATCCTGGTCGCTCGTCAGCAGAAACAGCGTGTCCAACTCCAGAGCCGGGTTTGCCGCGTCGAGCAGCATCTCGATCGCGATCTGCACGTCGGTCTGCTTCTCCTCGCGGGCCGGTGCAGGCGCTCCCGGAGTCGGCGCCTCTTCCCCCCGGGGCTGATACCGCCCTTCCACGACGTGCAGTCCCGGCACCGTCGCCAGCGCCGCCCGCCACAAGGCATAGCGGTCCTGCTCTCCAGGCATCTCCCCCAATGCCACCCGCTCCGTCACCGGCGCCGTGAAGTACTTCACAAACCGGAGATCAACGCCCTTGAAATTCCGCTCAATCAGTGCCCGGAAATTGCACCAGCACAAGCCCGACAGCGAATATCCCCACTTCGCCCGCAGTGGCCGGTAATGGTTCGTCACCCCGTAATAGAAGTTGAACCCGTCCACATACAGCGCCGCATTGCCTTCCATCGATCGGACCGTGGGACTACAGCCTTACCGGCTTCAGCCCGCCCCCCTTGCCCGATTCCCACGCCTTCAGCGCGATCTCCACCGACCGGAACAGGTCCGGATAGGCGATCGGCGCGGGCCCGCCCTCCACATGCGCAAGAAACTCCAGAAACAGACTCCGCTCCTCCGGCAATTCCTTCACTTGCACTGGCGCCTGCCCCCGCCGCTGCAACGTCACCCCCGTCGCCGCAGTGTACTCCGCAATCCCCTCCGTCCCCGCCACCCGCAACCGGTCATCCCCGTGCGTCGGCGCCCCCGGCGTCCGCAAGTAATCGATTCGCAGCGTCGCCATCCCGCCATTATCCAGCCGGAACAGCGAAGCCACTGAGTTGTCCACCGGCCCGATCGCCTCAAAGCCGATCCGGTTCTGCAGCGTCGCCACTTCGGTGAACTCCCGCCCCGACGTCCAGCGCATCAGATCGATCAAATCAATCCCAATCCAGGGCAGCGTCCCGCCAAAGCTCTCCGCTTGCGTTCGCCAGTCCCCCGCGCCCATCGCCTTGTACGACTTCTGTGCCGATACCTGCACCACCTCGCCCAACTCCCCCCGCTCCACACATCGCCGGATCGCCAGAAACCAAGGGTCCGTCCTCATCTTCAACAGCGACGTCAACTTCCGCCCGCGCTGCTCCACCTCCGCCCGTAAACTCGCCAGATCTCCAAGCGTCAATGCGAGCGGTTTCTCCGCAATCACTGGAATCCCCCGCCGCAAACACGCCAGACTCACCCCAGCCCGTGCTCCATTGTCATTGCATACCGCCGCAATGTCGAACTCCTCTTTCGCGAGTAACTCCTCCGCGCTCGCGTAAATCCGTGCCCCCTCCATCGCCCGGTTTCGTGAAAGTCGCGCCCGGATCGCCGGCTGATCCTCAGAAACCGCCGTCAATCGCACTCGCGGCGCCCTTGGCAGCGCCCCCAGAATCTCGCCCGGATGGCCCACCGTGCCCAGCATCGCCAGCCGGACAGGCTTGTCCTGGGCCGCGGCGCCGCTGGAAACGGCAGCCGCCGAAGCAAGTGTGAATGCGCGGCGCGTGATATTCATCTCTTGGATTATTGCACCGCCCACCCCGCTCGTGAAGCGCACGCTGTGCGCCCGTGAAGCGCGCACCGGCTCCTCCGGTCCTGCCACGGGACCTCCGGCCTGTCAACTATGGCCGGTCCGGTGCAGCGCTTCGGGCACCCTACACTCCTGCAATTCACCCGCCAACCCCGCCTGCTTCCCCCAAGTCAGTGAATACCTCGTGGACATCGGCAAAAATTGTCAAATACTTGGGCGCAGCCGCAAGAAGCGGTAAACTATGTGGACACCGGCAATGAGAGAAAACGCTGAGCACGGGCTCCCGCCGAGCGAGGTCTTGGCCGCTCTGGTCGAAGTCTGCGTCCGCATGGGCTCCGAACGCGATCTCAGCGCCCTCCTCGACCTCATTGCCACTGAAGCCGCCCGCCTCGTCGGCGCCGAACGCGCCAGCCTCTTCCTCCTCGAAGAGGACTCCGGCGACCTCGTCGGCCATGTCGCCATGGGCAGCCGTGATCCCATCCGCGTTCCTGCCGGCCGCGGTATCGCCGGCTCCGTCTTCGCCAGCGGCGAAACCCTCGTCCTCGACGATGCCTACCAGGACCACCGCTTCTTCGCCGCCGTCGATCGCAAGACCGGCTTCAAAACCCGGAACCTCCTCGCCGCCCCCCTTGAAGGCCGTGCCGGCGCACGCATCGGCGTCTTCGAAGTCCTCAACAAGAAGCACGGCTCCTTCACTTCCGCCGACGCCCGCCTCCTCCGCTCCCTCGCCGCCAACGCCGCTCTCGCCATCGAAAACGCCCGTCTCATCGCCGAACTTGAAAAACGCGGCCGCGTCCTCGAATCCGAAAACCGCCAGCTTCGCCGTGAATTAGGCGACCCCTGGCGCGGCCCCTCCATCATGGGCGCCACTCCCCAGATCGTTCAGTTGCGCCGGATGATCGAACGCGTCGCCGCCGCCAACATCACCGTCCTTGTCACCGGCGAAAGCGGCACCGGCAAGGACCTCGTCGCCCGCTCCCTCCACGCCCTCAGCCCCCGCACCGATGGCCCCTACGTTGCCCTCAACTGCGCCGCCCTCCCCGAAACCCTCGTCGAAACCGAACTCTTTGGCGTCGAACGCGGCGTCGCCACCGGTGTCGAACGCCGGATGGGCAAGTTCGAAGCCGCCAACGGCGGCACTCTCTTCCTCGATGAAATCGGTGACCTCAGCCTCACCGCCCAGGCCAAAATCCTTCGCGCCCTCCAGGAAGGCGAGGTCGAGCGCATCGGTTCCCACAAGCCAGTGAAGGTCGATGTCCGCGTCGTCGCCGCGACCAATCGCGACCTCGAAGGCGCCATCCGCAATGGCGATTTCCGCGAGGACCTCTACTACCGGCTCAATGTCGTCCGTCTCAAAACCCCCTCACTTCGCGAAATCAAACCCGATATTCCGGTCCTGGCCCGCCACTTCCTCACACTGGCCGCCCGCGAAATGGGCCTCCCCGAACCCGCCCTCAGTCTCCCCGTCCTCGAAAAGATCATCACTTACGACTGGCCCGGCAACGTCCGCCAACTCGAAAACGAAATGAAGCGTCTCGTCGTCGTCGCTCTCCTCGGCCAGGCCGAAGTCGACGACCTGTCCCCGGAGGTGCTGCGCGGCCACTCCCCCTCTCAACCAGCGCCCCCCTCACCCGCAGACCCGCCCAAGACCCCCCTCCCCAAACCCTCGGGAGGCTCGCTCCCAGAAGAAATCGAAAGTCTCGAACGCCGCAGAATCGCTGAAATGCTGGCCGCCTGCGGCTACAACCAGCAGAAGACCGCCCGCCAGTTAGGCCTCAGCCGCCAGGGCCTCATCAATAAGATCAAGCGATATGGCCTCACCGCCAATCTCGCCGACGAGGAGAATTAGATGGATTCGGACCAGCCCGCACCCTCCGAAACTGCTTCGGAGGGCGCCTCATCAGCCCGCCGCCGCCGGTCCAGGAAGACCGACGATAAACCCCGGGAGTCCTCCGCGCTCCGTGACCGCATCGGCCACCGGACCGCCGCCCGCACCCGCCGCGTCGTTACCTTCCTCCTCGGCATCTGGTGCGGCGGTCTCCTGCTCGTCGCCCTCGTCGCCCCCTCCAGTTTCATGGCTGCCGACACCGTCCTGTCCATGCCCCCGCCCGCGCTCGAAACCGTCGTCAAGAACACCAACCCCGACCTCGCCCGCGAAGTCCTCCGCTACCAGGTCGCCGAAGTCAATCGCGTGGTCTTCACCATCTGGGGCTGGCTTCAGGGTTTCGTCGCCCTCGCTGTCCTGCTCCTGCTTGTCTTCCTCAGCAACGTCAACCGCCTCACCGTGGGCATCGCCGCCGCCATGACCGTGCTCGCCGGCGTCATGAACTTCTTCCTCATTCCGCGCATTGCAGTCATCACCCGCACCGCCGCCACCATGGCCAAGGACAAAGCCACCGCCGGCACGGACATGTTCGCCATCCTCCACGGAGGCTTCGCTGCCTTTCAGCTCGCCCTCGTCGTGATGATCGCCGCGCTACTTTTTCTTCTTTTTCGGAGCCGCCGCACCAGCCAGGACACCACCCTGCCCCAAAGGTGACGCCAGCTCAATGTGGTCGATGACGCCCACCACCGCCGAATCGATTGGCGAAG
>DNFG01000330.1 GCA_003487005.1 Bryobacterales bacterium | reverse complement strand
CACGCGGCAGTGGACGACCGCGGCGGCCAACTTCGCGCCGCGCGCGGGCTTCGCCTGGCAACCGCTGGCGAGCCGCGAGGATCTGGTGATTCGCGCCGGTTTCGGGGTGTTTTATGACACGGGTCAGGGGCCGGCGCTGCGCGGCTTCGGCGCATTCCCGGCGACGACGAACCGGGCGCTGTCGAATGTCCCCTTCCCCGTGGACCCTTCGCTGATCGTGGGCCTGCCGCAGAACACCGATCCGCCCTACAATGCCTCGTTTTACGTCTTCCCGGACGACTACCGGTTGCCGTACACGCTGCAATGGAACGTGGCGGTGGAAAAAGGGCTGGGCCGCGCGCAGAGTCTGACGCTCTCCTATGTGGGGTCGGACGGGCGCCGCCTGCTGCGGACCGAACGCTGGCGGAATCAGGCGGCGAACGCGGCGCAGGGACTGCCGGCTATTGTGATGATCAATCCGGCGCTCTTCGGGCCGACGGGGCAGGTGTTCGTCACACGCAACGAGGGGGGTTCGAACTACCACGCGCTGCAGATGCAGTTCCGGCGGCGGTTGACGAGCGGATTGCAGGCGATTGTCTCCACCACCTGGGGCAAATCGCTGGATGACGTCTCGGACGAGACGACGGCGAACCTGCCGGCCGGCGGCTTTCCGGGGACTTCGCTGAACCTGGGCGACAACTATGGCCCCTCGAATTTCGACCAGCGGTTCACGATGAACGCGGCGGTGACGTGGAATCTGCCGGGGTTCGGCGATCCGGTGACGCGAGGTTGGGGGCTGGACAGTTACCTCCGTTTCTGGAGCGCGGCGCCGCTGAATGTGATTACGAGCGTGGTGGATCTGTTCAACATCGAGTCGAACCGCCGGGTGGATTACCTGGGCGGGCCGGTGTGGGTGGATGACGCGAACGTGCCCGGCGGCCGCCGCCTGAATCTCGCGGCTTTCGCCAATCCGGACGCCGCACGGCAGGGCAGTCTGGGCCGGAACGCGCTGCGCGGGTTTGCCGTGCAGCAGATGGACTTCGCGTTGCGGCGCGATTTCGGACTGGGCGAACGCCTGCGGGTGCAGTTCCGGGCGGAGTTGTTCAACGCGCTCAATACGGCGAATTTCGGCTTCACCAGTGCGCGCCTGAACCACAATTCGCCTGGAGTCTTCGGCATTGCCGACCGGACGCTGAACCGCGCCCTGGGCCAGGGCGGAACGGCGGGCGGGCTGAACCCGCTCTATCAGGTGGGCGGCCCGCGCAGCGCGCAACTGAGCTTGCGGCTGACGTTCTGAGCGCGCGGGTCCATGACGAAGGCCGGGGCCGTTCAGGCCCCGGCCTTCGTCGGAAGCGTGAACATCTCCTCGAACAGCCGCCTGGCCTCGGCCAGGCCCTCGGGCGTGAAGGAGACGGACTTGGCCGTGTTCACGGGGCTGTCGATGAAGCCCTTCTCGTGGAGGCGGTTCAAGGTGTCCCAGTCGTGGCCTTTCCAGGCGCGGTCCGCGTCGTGCAGCGTCAGGAAGAGCAGGGCCAGGGTGGCCTGGTCGATTTTCTCCTTGTCGATGTGCATGCTACAGATTGATCGCAAGTGGGCCGGGTTGGCAAGGCGCCTGGGTCAGTCGAGTGGGGTCAGCACGACGCTCCGGAAGTGCGTCTCGGCGCCTTCCGATTGCAGGGAGATGGCCCCGCGCGACTGGCTCAACTTCGAAGCCTGATTCACCAGCACGCCGTTGACATGCACCGTGACGGTATCCCCCTTGGCGAGAATCTCGATCCGGTTCCACTCGCCCGCGGGTTTTTCGGAATCGTCGGTCAGATTCAGATGACGGCGGCCATTGATGCGGCCTTCGGGATTGGGGAGTTCGAGCGTGGTTCCGATGACCCAGAAGTCGCCTGCGTTGCCGAAGGCGAGTTGCACTTCAAGCGAGCGGGGCCACTGCCCGAGGGCGTTCGGCGTGGTGGTGTGGATCAGCACACCGTTGTTGCCGCGCGTGGTGCCGGCGGGCCAGCGCCATTCGACTTCGAGTTTGTAGTTCTCGAATTCCTTCAGCGTCCGGATGTAGCCGGTGGGTTTGCCGCGGCAGATGAGGATGCCGTCCTCGACAGTCCAGACGGCGGACATGGGCGTGGTGGTGTCCTCGGCTTTGGCTTTCGGGTCCCAGAGGTAGTGGGTCCAGCCGGAGAGGTCTTTGCCGTTGAAAAGGCGGATGGGCTCGGCGGCCTGGGCGGCCAGCGCCACGCCGAGCAAAGCAGCGGCCAGGCGAAAGCTTTGCATGATGCAGGTATTGTACATGCGCGGTGGCGCGCGGTTCTGGCCGGGGGCGCGGGCCATGGAATAGCATCGAGGAGTGACCCGGCTTCGCAACCTTCTTCTGCTCTTCCTCGCCGGCGTGGCGCTCGCGCCGGCCGAGACGGCCCGGTTCTTCCCGGTGGCGGTCTGGTATGGCGGCGGGAAGGCGCGTGCGCCGATGCTGGAGCGCGATGCCCGCGCGAAGAAGGAGATCTGGCGCAAGGACGTCCGCCAGATTCGCGCACTCGGCTTCAACACCATCCGCGCGTGGATCGACTGGGCCTCCGGCGAACCGGCCGAACGCCAGTATCAATTCGAGACGCTCGACGTGCTGCTCGAACTGGCCGAGGAGGAAGGGCTGAAGCTGTTCCTGCAGGTGTACATGGATTCGGCGCCCCACTGGGTCGGCCGGAAGTATCCGGACTCGCGTTTCGTCTCTTCGGGCGGGGAAGTGATCGAGCCCGAGTCCTCCCCCGGCTACTGCCGCGATCATGCCGCGGTGCGCAAACTCGACAATGCCTTCTATGCCGCGCTGGCGCGGCGCGCCGTGAAGAGCAATGCCTTCATCGGCTGGGATCTGTGGAGCGAGCCGCACGTCATCAACTGGGCCAACCCGACATGGATCACCCGGCCCGAATTCTGCTTCTGCACCCACACCAAAGCACGTTTCCGCGCCTGGCTGAAGCGCAAGTACGGCACGCTCGACGCCCTCAACGAAGCGTGGTACCGCCGCTTCACGGACTGGGCCCAGGTGGAGCCCAGCCGGATGAGCACCATCCTCTCCTACACCGACTACATCGACTGGAAGGCGTTCATCACGAGCAAACTCGGGGAGGATCTGAAGGACCGCTACGACGCCGTGAAGTCCGTCGCTCCGGGTACGATCGTCACCAGTCATGCCGCGGGTGTGGGCCTGTTCGCTTCGCCGCATCATTGGGAGGGGCAGTCCGACGACTGGACGATGGCGCGGCAGGTGGATTACTACGGCACCTCCTTCTACCCCAAGCACTCCGCCTTCGTCGATCGCGATGTCCCGTGGCGCGCCGCGCTGATGGACTTCACCCGCTCGTTTGGCTTCGATCAGGGACGCGCCGGTTTCTATGTCGGCGAACTGCAGGGGGGCTTCGGGACGATCGCACTCAATGTCAGCCCCACCGTGACACCCACCGACCTTCGCATCTGGACCTGGACCGCGCTGTCGCGGGGCGCCAAGGGCATCAACTACTACGCCTGGTACCCGATGAATTCCGGCTACGAGTCCGGCGGCTTCGGTCTGAATGAACTCGACGGGACCATCACCGAACGCGCCCGCGAGGCCGGGCGGATCGCGCGCGTGGTGGACCGCCACCAGTCGCTGTTTCTCAACGCCCGCCCCCCGCGCGCCGAAGTCGCCATCATTTACAATCCCCTCGCCCACTTCGTCGGCGGACGCCAGCGCGCGACCCCGTACGGCGGCCCGCAAGGCGAAGTGGCCGGCATCGAACGCGATTCCTGGCTGGGCATCCACCGCGCGCTGTTCCCGAAGAACGTGCCGGTGGATTACGTCCACATCGACCACATCAGCGCGGAATCGCTCCGCCCCTTCAAACTCGTCTATTTCGCCTACCCGCTGATGATGCCCGAGGCCGCGGCGGGCGTGTTGCGCGAGTACGTCGCCGGCGGTGGCACTCTCGTCGCCGAAGCCCGGCCTGGCTGGAACAACGAACGCGGCTTCGCGGCCGAGCAGATCCCCGGCCTCGGCCTCTCCAGCGTCTTGGGCAGCCGCGAAACCGAGATCATCACCGCCCCGCAAGGCCGGACTGAACTGCGCTGGACCGCCGCCTCCTTCCCCGGCATGCAACCCGGCGACACCCTCCCCGCCCGCTGGTTCGAAGAGACCCTCGCGCCCGCCGGCGAACACGCCCGCGTGCTGGCCGAGTTCTCCCCCGGCCGGCCCGCCGCCATCGAGTCCCGCTTTGGTAAGGGCAAGACCATCACGCTCGGCTCCTACGTCAGCGCCGCCTACTTCTCGACACCCTCCGCCGGCGCGGAGCGCTTCTTCGGCGGCCTGCTTGAATGGGCGGGCGTTCACGCGCCGGTTCAAACCGCTGCCCCCGGCGTGGAAGTGCGCACTCTCGAGGCGGGCCGGGATCACATCGTCGTTGTCTTCAATCACTCCCCGGAAACCGCCCGCGCGCCTGTGGCCGTCCGTCTGTCCCCCGGTCCGCACTCCGCGATCGACCTCGATTCCGAACGCGCCGTCCCTTTGCGCGAGGATGGTCCCTGGATTCGTTTTGACATCGACCTCGCGCCCGGCGCTGTCCAGGCGCTGCGAATCCGCCCGCGATAGCCGGGCGCGGCGTTATACTGAGGACCTCGGGGTTCCCTGTATGTATTTGCGCCTTGTCTTTCTCCTGATTTCCGCGGCATTTTTGCTGTCTGCCCAGGCCAATCGCGGCTATTACCGCTCGCCCGCCATTCACGGCGACACGATCGTCTTCGTCGCCGAAGGCGACCTCTGGCAGGTGCCCGTCCGCGGCGGTGTCGCCCGCCGGTTGACGACCCACCCTGGCGAAGAATCCAGCCCAGCCTTCTCTCCCGATGGAAAGACCCTCGCCTTCACCGCCAACTACGAAGGCCCCGCCGAGGTCTACACCATCCCCGCGCAGGGCGGCCTCCCCGCGCGCCGCACGTTTGAAGGCGGCAGCGCCCGCGTCATCGGCTGGACCCCCGACGCCCGGATTCTCTATGCCACCAGCCGCTATGCCGGTTTGCCAGGCCTCCAGTTGGCCACCCTCGACCCGAAGAATCGCGTCCAGGTGATCCCCCTCGCCCAGGCCGCCCAGGGCGCCTACGACGCCTCCGGCAAGACCCTCTTCTTCACCCGCTTCCGCTTCCAGGGCAGCCACGCCAAGCGCTACAAAGGCGGCACTGCCCAGAATCTGTGGCGCTTCACCGAGGGCAGCGAGGCCGTCGCCCTGACCGCCTCCTACACCGGCACGTCCCGCGATGCCATGCCCTGGAATGGCCGCGTTTACTTCATCTCCGATCGCGATGGCACCATGAACCTCTGGTCCATGGACGAGAAGGGCGGCGCGCTCCGCCAGCACACCAAACACGCCGGCTGGGATATCAAGACCGCCTCTCTCCAGGGCGGCCGGATTGTGTACCAGCGTGGCGCCGATCTCTGGCTTTACGACATCGCCTCCGGCCGCGACCAGCAACTCGACATCGAACTCGCCTCCGACTTCGACCATCTGCGCGAACGCTGGGTCCGCAACCCGAATGAATATGACGCGGGCGCGCGCCTCGACCACGACGGCTCCCGCCTGATTCTGCTTTCGCGCGGCCGGGTGTTCCTCGCGCCCGCGCGCCAGGGGCGCCTCGTCGAGGCCGCCACCGCCCAGGCCTCGCGCGTCCGCGACGCCCGGATGCTGCCTGACGGCAAAACCCTCCTCGCCCTCAGCACCGCCACCGGCGAGGTCGAACTCTGGAAGATGCCCGCCAATGGTTCCGGGCCTGGAGAGCCGCTGACCTCCGGCGGCGCCGTTCTTCGCTGGGAGGCCATCCCCTCGCCCGATGGCAAATGGTTCGCGCATCAGGACAAGGAAAACGACCTCTATCTGCTCAATATTGAGACCAAAGAGCAGCGCAAAGTCGCGCACTCCGATCACGGCGGCAACTCCCGGCCCTCTTTCGGCGAAGTGCGCTTCTCCCCGGACAGCCGCTGGCTTTCGTTCTCGATGACCGCCCCGAACAGCTTCTCCCAGGTCTTTCTCTACAACATCGAGACGTCCACGCTGACCGCCGCCACCTCCGACCGCTACAACAGTTCGGATGCCAGTTGGAGCGCCGACGGCCGATTCCTCTACTTCCTCAGCGATCGCGCCTTGCGCAGCGTCGTTGGCTCCCCCTGGGGACCGCGCGCGCCGGAACCATTCTTCGACCGGCCGGTGAAGGTCTATGAACTCGCCCTCAAAAAGGGCCTCCGCTCCCCCTTCCTGCCGAACGATGAACTCCACCCCGGCACGACCCCGGCCGCCGATGCGAAGAAGGAAGCAGCCGCGAAGGACGCGGCCAAACCGGAAGCCCTCCGCGTCGAGATCGACCTCGACGGACTCCCGGCGCGGATCCTCGAAGTCCCCGTCCCGCCCGGCAATTACTCCTCGCTTGCCGCCCCCGGCAAGCGCCTCTGCTGGACCATCCTCGAACGCGGCGAGCGCAACCGCGTCAATCTCCAGTGCATGGACGTGGCCAACAAGGGCGACAAGCCCGAAACGTTGTTTGAAGACATCCGCGCGTGGGAAATGTCCGGAGACAACAAGAAGATGCTCGTTCGCAAGCAGAACGACTTCTTCATCTTCGACGCCGCCGCCCGGGAGGCCGCCATCAAGTCCCCCAAAGCCCTCGCCGAAGCCAAGGTCAATCTCGCCGGCTGGACCTTCTCCGTCATCCCCGCCGAAGAATTCCGCGAACTCTTCCTCGACGCCTGGCGCCTCCACCGTGATTACTTCTATGACAAAGGCATGCACGGCGTGCGCTGGCGGGCGGTTCTCGACAAATATCAACCGCTGGTCAGCCGCGTCCGGGATCGCCATGAACTGAGCGACCTGATCGCCCAGATGGTCAGCGAACTCAGCGCGCTGCACACCAGCGTCGGCGGCGGGGATCTGCGGCGGGGCGCGGACCAGGTCCAGATCGGCGCGCTCGGCGCGCGCCTCGATCGTGACGAATCCGCCGGCGGCTACGTCGTCCAGCATGTCTACCGCCACGATCCCGACCGGCCCGACCGGATGGCGCCGCTGGCGCACCCGGCCGCCGGTGTTGGTCCCGGCGACGTCATTCTGTCGGTCAATGGCCGCGATACCCTCGCCGCCGCCGGTATCGGCGAACTGCTCCGCAACACCGCCGGCCGCCAGGTCCTGCTGAAGGTGAAGCCCGCCGGTTCGGCCGAGGCCCGCGAGGTCATCGTCACGCCCATGACGACGCAGGCCGAGTCCGATCTGCGCTATCACGAGTGGGAATACACGCGCCGGTTGGCCGTCGAGGAGGCCTCCGGCGGCAAGATCGGCTATGTCCACCTCCGCGCCATGGGCGGCGGCGACATCGCCCAGTGGGCCGAAGAGTATTACCCCGTCCACGACCGGGCCGGGCTGATTATCGACGTCCGCCACAACCGGGGCGGCAATATCGACAGTTGGATCCTCGGCCGCCTGCTGCGCAAGGCCTGGTTCTACTGGCAACCGCGCGTTGGCAAGCCCACCTGGAACATGCAGTATGCCTTCCGCGGGCCAATTGTCGTCCTGCAGGACGAATTCACCGCCAGCGACGGCGAAGCCTTCACCGAAGGATTCAAGCGGCTCGGTCTCGGCAAAGTCATCGGCACCCGGACCTGGGGCGGCGAAATCTGGCTGACCGGCAGCAACACTCTCGCCGACCGGGGCATCGCCACCGCCGCCGAGATCGGCGTCTTCTCCCCCGCCGGCGAATGGCTGATCGAAGGGCATGGCGTCGATCCCGACATCGTAGTCGACAATCTCCCCCACGCCACCTTCACCGGCCGGGATGCCCAACTCGAGGCCGCCCTCAAACACCTCGATGACCTGATCCGCCAGAATCCCGCGCCCGTGCCCAGCGCTCCGAAGTACCCGGACAAGTCCATGAACTGACGGGGCCTGGCTCCACTCCCTGAACCGGCGCCGCCAGTCTTCCAGCCGTCCGGCTCAGTCCCCGCTGCCCGTGGCTCATGCCGTGGTCATAAAATTGAAATAATGACTGTTTTTGTCCGGCTCAGTCGCCTGATTCTGGTCATCTGCACCGGGTTCGCGGCATCTGCTTCTCTGCTCGCCACGGAGACCGATCAGTTCACCACGCCGGTGGCGCCTCTGCGTGACATCGGCCCTGAATTATCTCGCAAAATCGTGGAGATCATCGAATCCGACCAGACT
>DNFG01000247.1:2031-4107 GCA_003487005.1 Bryobacterales bacterium | reverse complement strand
CGTCTGCTGTCACCAACCGGCGCCCATCTTCCGTAAACGCCATCTGCCCCACCCAGGTGTCCAGCTCGATCAGTGGCTGGCGGGCCTCGCCGGCGGAAAGGGCAATCAGCTGGATCACGTTCTCGAACGAGACCGCCAGCGTCGTGCCGCCCGAATCAAACACACCGCTCCAGCCGCCATCGCCCAGCAGCACCTCGCCGCCCACCGCCTTGCCCGCCGCAATGTCCCAGATCACGCCGATACCGCTTTCGGCAACTGCCAGCATATGTGTGCCCTGCGGCGCGACAACCGTATTGTAAATCTCGCCGCGCATCACCGCCGCGGGAACGGGCAGCGACTCTCCGTCGTGCGCGGCCCAGACATGAATCCGTTCACCACTCACCGTGAAGATATGCGCGCCGCCGTCGAGATAGCCTTCCAGCGCCCAATAGCTCGAATTGACCAGCGGCCCCGCCGTCTTCAGCCCTCGCCGCATGTCCCACTGGTACACTTGGTTTTCGGAATTGTACGTCAGCAGCGCGTTTCCATCCGGCGAAACGGATACGAACTCGATGAAGCCCGGATGCTCCGACACCACGTTCTGCCGGCTGTCCGGGATATCGTCATAATAGTCCGCCTCCGGATCAAGCATAGTCGCCGTGACCTTCTGCCGGATCACCTGCCTGCCATCCCAGAGAAGATATGCCATCCCCGGCAACAGCTGCGCCCCGGCAAAAGTCTCCTCGCCCACCGCGCCCTCTTCGGCGATCAGCGCGCCGGTCTCAAGGTTCAGGATGCGCACGCCGCCGACATAGGATTTTGCAAGGTAGAGCCCGCTTTCAGCAGACACCTGCACATTGCCCTCACCCGTATCCGAGCGCTGCGTTTCACCAATTTGCGCGCCGGAATCCAGCGCCCACAGCATCACATTGCCGCCGGAATCCACCGTCACGAACCGGTTGCGCGCCTCGGCAAAATAAACCTCCCTTAGCCCGATCGCGCCCGCCGCAACGGGCCGCTCCGCTCCGCTCGCCACATCCCGCAGAACGGCCTTGTAGCCATCCGACACGAGCAGGCTGCGCCCGTCCGGCGACAGCGCCGCCTTCAGGGCAATTGCTTCCGGAAACGCCATCTGCCCGCCAATCGGCGCTCCGCTTGCACCATTCCACAGCGCTACGGATTTCGACGTAGACGTCATGATCACCCGTCCGTCTGCGGAATATGCGATGTCCCATGTCGCACCCTCCCCGCCAAGTTCGGCAATCACCTCGCCGCTTGCGCCGTCGCGCAGGCCGCAGAGCCCATCCTGCCCCTCCGCCAGGATTACCCGGCTTCCGTCTGGCGAAATCGCTGCGCCCGAGAAATGCGCCTGTTCACCGCGCGGCGAAACTTCGGCGCTAATCGCGCCCGTTTCGGCGTCCAGGAAGTAGGCCCGGTCCGCCCACATCACCAGTGCCCGCTTTCCATCGCTGGAAACCAGCACCTGCTCGCTGGATGCCCTGCCCGGCGATGTCAGCGGCCCCGCCAGCCGCCGTCCGGTCTCGGCATCATAGAGGTCTACCCGGCTGTCCGTTGCCGAAACCAGCAGCCGCCGCCCACCCAGCGCCGGCACCATCCGCGTGACACCCGCATCCATCTCTGCGCCGGTATCGTCCAGCGCAATTGTCCGAACCAGTTTCAGCGCCTGCGCGCTGCGTGCAAACGCGCCGCGCGCTTCATCTGTAGACGGATTTAAAAACGTATCCCGCGAGGCAAGGATCGCCAGGTGCAGCGCCCGCAGGTAATCGCCATCGCCATAAAACTGGTCGGAGGTCCGCGCCAGCATCAGGCTCTCGCTGCGGCCAAGGTTCCTCTGCCCGCTGACGACAAACCACGCCCCCGCCAGCGTCGCCACCAGCGTCGTCACCACGAACACCGCCGTCACCCGCCGCCAGAACGCACGCACCGCCGCGTCCCGTTTTATCTGCGCCCGGCTCGCTGCAATCCAGGCCAGGAACAGCTCCCCCGGCTCCGGCTCATTCCTCGGCCGCGCCAGCGCCCAGCGCTCGGCCTCCTCCACTGCGCCCTCACGCAGAAGGCGGCTCTTCGGCCGCCCCG
>DNFG01000247.1:0-1975 GCA_003487005.1 Bryobacterales bacterium | reverse complement strand
CCCCCCCCCCCGCCCGCCCCAACCCCCCCCCCCCGCCCCCGTGCTCCCCCCGCGCCCGCCCCGCCCCCCCCCGCCCCCCCCCCCCCCCCGCCCCCTCGCGGAGAGGGCTGTTCCCCCGCCCCCCCGCCGTATCCCATTCCTGCACCCGCGCGTAGTATTTCCGCCCGTCCCGGTGCCAACCGACATTCATCTCCAGTGCCCGCGTCAGCCCCGCCAGCGCCGCGTCGAATCCCGGCCCGCCGTCCGAGAAATCAATCCGCACATTCAGCGCCGACAGCCGCGGCGGCGCTTTGGCAAAATCCACCTCGCGCGCCAGCACCGCGATGATCCGCTTGCCGAGGGCCCGGGCATACGCAATTTCCTCGTCGCACACCGCGCTCGTGGCCGAATCCGGCGACACGAGGAACACCATCACATCGGCCGCCGCGATCATCTCCTGCAGCCGCTTCCACCACTCGTCCTCTGCCGAGATGCCCGCGCTCACATTGTCCGGATCATGCGCCGCCTGATCGAAATCCGGTAGGAACCCCGCCGCCATCAGCCCCTCGGCGATGCGCGCCACCAGGTCCTTGTCCCGGCGCGAATAACTCAGGAACACCCGCGTGCGGGCGTCCTCCCCTGCCGTATCTGCCACGCTTCCCACCACCGGCGTCCTCCTGCCGAAGAGGCCCCACGTCACCCCAAATTAACCCTCCACGCAAGCCACCGGATGCCGCTCAACTCCTCTCCCGCCTGCGGGAGAGGAGGGGCCCGCGCCCGCAGGGCGTGGGAGGTGAGGGGCGCCCCGATTGACAACCCCGCCAACCCGCGCCAATGGGTGCCATGTCAAAACACACCACACCGAAAGCCGCCGTGGATGCGCTCGAAGCGCTCTACGCCGAAGCCGTCACCGCCCTCTCCGCCGCCCTCAACCGCTTCCTGCAGGACGGCACACCGCCGGACGGCGAAGCCCGCGCCGCCGGCGCCTTCTGCTATCCCCAGCTCCGAGTCATCTACGATCCGGATGGCCCCCCCCCGCCCATTTCTCGCTCCTTCGGCAAGTTCTCCGAAGCCGGCATCTACATCACCACCATCACGCGGCCCGATTTCTTCCGCGACTACCTGATGGAAGTCCTCACGCCCCTGATGCGCGACTATGACGTCGAGGTGCATGTCGAGCGCTCGAACTCCGAAATCCCCTACGCCTATGTCTGGGACCCCTCCCAGGCCGCCGGCCTCGAGGAAATCGCCCCCGCCGAACTCGTCCGCTGGTTCCCCTCCCCGAAGCTCACCCTGATCGGCGACGAAGTCGCAGACGGCGAGCCCTTCGAGGCCGGCGAGGAACGCCCCCTAGCCCTGTTCGATGCCCAGCGCGTGGACTTCTCCCTGAAGCGCCTGCAGCACTATACCGGCACCCCGGTCGACCATTTCCAGCACTATGTTCTGTTCACGAACTATCACCGCTACGTGGATGCCTTCTGTGACTGGGCTCTGACCCAGCTTGATGGCTCCACCCGCTACACGTCACTGTCCGTACCCGGAGGGCTGGAAATCTCGAAGCCGGACGAGCACAGCCGCGCCGCCATCGAAGCCTCGCCCTGGCGCCGCTTCCAGATGCCGGCCTACCACCTGCGCGCCGGAAAGCATCAGGGCATCACCCTCGTCAATATCGGCGTCGGCCCTTCCAACGCCAAGACGATCACGGACCATCTCGCCGTCCTTCGCCCGCAGGTCTGGCTGATGGTCGGCCATTGCGGCGGCCTGCGCCATTCGCAGTCGATCGGTGACTATGTCCTCGCCCACGCCTACCTGCGCGAAGACCATGTGCTCGACAGCGTGCTGCCGCCCGAGATCCCCGTTCCTCCGATCGCGGAGGTTCAGGTCGCCCTCGCCAAGGCCGCGGAGGAAGTCACCGGCGAAAAAGGCGAAGCCCTGAAGAAACGCCTGCGCACCGGCACCGTCGTCACCACGGACGACCGCAACTGGGAACTGCGCT
>DNFG01000167.1:4684-4818 GCA_003487005.1 Bryobacterales bacterium | reverse complement strand
GAGTACCGGTTCACGGGAGAGCAGGCGCCGGGCGGGCCGGGTTGGGCGACGCGAAACAGTGGAATCATGGTGCACGGGCAACCGGCGGCGACGATGGGGAAGGACCAGGACTTCCCGATTTCGATCGAAGTGCA
>DNFG01000167.1:0-4431 GCA_003487005.1 Bryobacterales bacterium | reverse complement strand
CTCTTCCGATCTGACCGACGGCGAACCTCTGCACGCCGGGGACAAACGTGGAGATGAAGGGGGAGTTGTTCACGCGGCATTGCGTGAATTCGACATCGCCGACGCTGGACGGGGATCAGTGGGTGCGGGTGGAAGTGTATGTCCACGGGGGTGAATCGGTGAGGCATGTGGTGAACGGGGAGACGGTGCTGGAGTACCAGAAGCCGCAAGTGGGCGGCGGGAATGTGAGTGGGCATGATCCGGCAGTGAAGCGGGATGGCGAGATTCTGACGGGCGGTTCGATTTCACTGCAGTCGGAGAGTCATCCGGTGGAGTTCCGGAAGGTAGAGTTGTTGAACCTGTCGGGGTGCCGGGACCCGAAGGCGAAGAACTACAAGAAGTACCTGGTGCATGATGCGCCGGGAGCGTGCCGGTATTGAGCGGCGGCTTTCCGCGCCGGATCGTCTGCCTGACCGAGGAGACGACGGAGACGTTGTACCTGCTAGGCGAGCAGCACCGGATCGTGGGGATTTCGGGGTACACGGTGCGCCCGCCAGAGGCGCGGCGCGAGAAGGCGCTGGTTTCGGCCTTTTTGAGTGCAAAATTCGACAAAATCGACGAGTTGAAGCCGGATCTGGTGCTGGCATTCAGTGATCTGCAGGCGGATTTGACGCGGGAACTGATCCGGCGGGGACATGCTGTGTTCACGTTTAATCAGCGGTCGGTGGAGGAGATCTTCGAGATGATCTCGACGCTGGCGCGACTCGTGCAGGCGGAAGCGCGGGGCGAGCGGCTGATAGCGGAATTGCGAGAGGGATTGAAGAAGGTGGAGCAGGCGGCGGCGCGTTTGCCCCGGCGGCCGCGGGTGTTCTTCGAGGAGTGGGCGGATCCGCTGATCAGCGGGATTCGATGGGTGGAGGAACTGGTAGTGATCGCGGGGGGCGATCCGGTGTTTCCGGAATTGAGCGGGAAGGCGGCAGCGAAGGACCGGATCGTGACGGCGGAGGCGGTGGCGGAGCGGGCGCCGGAGTTGGTGCTGGCTTCGTGGTGTGGGCGGAAGGTGGACGTGGAGAAGATACGCGAAAGGCCTGGGTGGGCGACGATTCCCGCGGTGCTGAACGGGCAGATTCGCGAGATCAAGTCCGCGGACATTTTGCAGCCTGGGCCGGCGGCGCTGACCGACGGACTGAAGCAGATCCACAACGCCGTGGTGCTGGCGGCGGGCAATCCCCAGCACGGGATGGAGGCTTGAATCCAGAGGCGTGGGTTCGATATTGTGAAGGTTCCCCTCGGCTCCACACGGTCTGCCGTCGCCAGGCGCGAGGGCGGACTGTATCCATGCACGTATTTGAACTGACCCGCGCGCTCATCGACATCGAATCCATCTCCGGCAACGAGGAGAAGGTGGGGGAGTTTGTCTTCGAGTACCTCTCCGGGCTGACCGCGCGCCATGGCGGGACGGTGGAGCGGATCGAGGTGGAGCCGCGACGGTTCAACGTGCTGGCGGTGTTCGGCGAGACGCCCGTGGTGACGTTATCGACCCACCTGGACACGGTGCCTCCGTTTTTCGCTTCTTCGGAGGACGAGGAGTTCATTCATGGACGGGGCGCGTGCGATGTGAAAGACATCATTGCGTCGATGATCTGCGCGGCGGAAGAGCTATTGGAAGCGGGCGTGAGCGGATTCGGGCTTCTGTTCGTGGTGGGGGAGGAGCGGAACTCGGCGGGGG
The DNA here is from genome assembly GCA_003487005.1 of Bryobacterales bacterium. Classification (GTDB taxonomy): domain Bacteria; phylum Acidobacteriota; class Terriglobia; order Bryobacterales; family Bryobacteraceae; genus PNKE01. The sequence continues at coordinate 2,723 of DNFG01000167.1, read as the reverse complement.
CCTATTTCGCGGCGAAGCATCCGCGGGGGTCGCGATATCTGATCAACGGGGAGCCGACATCGAACCGGCTGGCGTTGGGGTCAAAGGGCGCATTGCGGTATGAACTGATCGCGAGCGGGCGGATGGCGCATTCGGCGTATCCGGAGTTGGGAGAACCGGCGATCGACAAGTTACTGGACGCGCTGGCGCGGGTGCGGGCGATAACGCTACCGGTGGACGAGATTCTGGGGCCGTCGACCTTGAACATCGGGTTGATCTCTGGCGGGCGGGCGCCGAATGTGATTGCGGACCGGGCGGAGGCGTCGTTGATGTTCCGGCTGGTGGGCGATCCGGAGCCGATTCGGGCGGCGGTGCGCGAAGCGTGCGAAGGGTTGGTGGAGGCGCGCGAGATCCTGTGCATTCCGGCGGTCCACCTGGGGTCACTGGAAGGATTCGCGACGACGGTGGTGGCGTACACCACCGATATACCGGCATTTGGCGGCCAATGGGGGGCGCCGTATTTACTCGGCCCCGGGTCCATTCATGTCGCCCACACATCCGAGGAGCGCGTGCCGAAGGCAGAGCTTCTCGAGTCTGTCCAACTGTACCGGACGCTGGTTGAGCGTCTATTGAAAGAGCAAGCATCATGAGCAGCAACAGCAAGATCCCCGTCGGCGTGCTGGGCGCGACCGGCATGGTGGGCCAGAGTTTCGTCAAGTTTCTGGAGAATCATCCCTGGTTTGAATTGACCTGGGCGGGCGCGAGCGACCGTTCGGCCGGCAAGCTGTATTCCGAGGCCACGCAGTGGCGGCTGGATGGCGCGATGCCGGCGCGCGTGGGTGCACTGACCGTGCAGGGGTGCGAGCCTTCCGCGGCGGCGCCGAAGCTGGTGTTTTCGGCGATGGACGCGTCGGTCGCGACGGAGATCGAGCGCGCGTTCGCGGACGCGGGGCACCTGGTGGTGTCGAACTCGAAAAATCACCGGATGGAGAGCGATGTACCTCTGCTGGTACCTGAGATCAACTCCGATCACCTGGCGCTGATCCGGATTCAGCGGGAGCGCCGGGGCTGGAAGGGCGGGATCGCGACGAACCCGAACTGCTCGACGGTGGCACTGACGATGGGACTGGCGCCGCTGGCGCAGTTCGGCATCAAGACGGTGCTGGCGGCGACGATGCAGGCGATCTCGGGCGCGGGTTATCCGGGCGTGCCGTCGATGGACATCATGGCGAACGTGATCCCGTTCATTGGCGGTGAAGAAGGCAAGATGGAGATCGAGACCCAGAAGATTCTGGGCCGCCTGGCCGGGGATCATGTGGATCCGCTGCAGGCGAAGGTATCGGCGCACTGCAACCGGGTGCCGGTGGTGGACGGACACACCGTGGCCGTGTCGGTTTCACTGGAGCAGAAGGTGACGCGCGAGCAGTTGCTGGCGGCTTACGACAGTTTCACTGCCGAGCCGCAACGGCTGGGATTGCCGTCGGCACCACCGCGGCCGGTGCTGTACCTGCACGAAGAGAACCGTCCGCAGCCGAGGCGGGATGCGCTCCGCGACAACGGCATGACGGTAACGGTGGGACGGCTGCGCGAGTGTCCGGTGCTGGACTGGAAGTTTGTCTGCCTGGGGCACAACACGATTCGCGGCGCCGCGGGAGCGGCGGTGCTGAACGCGGAGTTGCTGAAGGCGCAAGGCTTCCTCGATTGAGCGAAGGAGCGCCACGGCCATGATTGTGATGAAGTTTGGCGGCACCTCGGTGGAGAGTGCCGCGGCGATCACGCGCGTCGCCGGCATCGTGAAGAGCCGGCTGGACCGGCAGCCGCTGGTGGTGGTGTCGGCGATGGGCAAGACCACGAACCGCCTGCTGGCTGCGGCGGAGCAGGCGGCGGCGGGCAATCTGGCGGATGCGCTGACGGCGGTGCAGGATTTGCGCGAGTTCCATCACCGGGAGATCGCATCGCTGCTGCCGAAGGCGCAGCACGCGGCGCTGGAGACGGTTCTGGACCGGGAGTTCGCGTCACTGGAAGCGACGCTGCAGGCGGTGAATCAGACTGGTTCGGTGACACCGGCGCTTTGGGACGAGGCGGCTTCACACGGGGAGCGGCTTTCGTCAGCATTGGTGGCTCTGGCATTCCCGGCGCTGGGCGTGCCCGCGGCACACCTGGATGCGCGGCAGGCGCTGATCACGGACACGCGGCACACGATGGCGCTCCCGCTGTATTCGCGGACATACGCGCGGTTCCGGGAATTGGCTGCGCCGTTACTCGATCAGGGGGCGGTGGTGATGGGTGGATTCATCGGTTCGTCGTCGGCGGGTGTCATCACGACGCTGGGACGAGGCGGATCGGATTTCTCGGCGGCGATCGCGGGTGCGGGTCTGGACGCGGAAGAGATCCAGATCTGGACTGACGTGGATGGCATGCTGACCTGCGATCCGCGGGTACTGGAGGGGGGGCGCCGCATCCGGACGGTATCGTTTGACGAAGCGGCGGAGATGGCCTATTTCGGAGCGAAGGTATTGCATCCGGCCACGGTGCAACCGGCGATGGAGAAGGGGATTCCGGTGCGGATCCTGAACTCCCGGCGGCCCGAGGTGGAAGGGACGCTGATTGTCGCGAATCAGGTGAAGTCGGAGAATCCGGTGAAGTCGATTGCGTGCAAACGCGGGATCACGGTTGTCCACATTCGTTCGCTGCGGATGTTGATGGCTCACGGCTTCCTGAGGCGGATCTTCGAGGTGTTTGAC
>DNFG01000177.1 GCA_003487005.1 Bryobacterales bacterium | reverse complement strand
TCGTCCTCATCGCTGCTGGTGGCCTCTTCCTGTCCCGCTATCTCGACCAGAAGGCAGCCGAGCGGGCGCAAGCCGCCCTTCCGGCTGCCCGCTTTGCCGAAGTGCGCCGCGGCGCCCTTGAACGCACAATTCGTCTCGAAGGCGTTACCAGCGCCACCCGTGGCTTCATCGTCACGGCGCCCCGTCTCTCCATGCCCGAGAGCGGCCAGCAGATGCTCATTCTCTCCCTGCCCGTCTCGGGTTCCCGCGTCACCGAAGGCTCCACCATCGTCGAACTCGACTCCCAGGCCCTCCGCGATCACATTGACGACGTTCGCGATACCGTTCAGGTTCGCGAGAATGCGGTGACCAACCGCAAGGTCGAAATCGAACTCGCCTCCGAGGCGCTCCAGCAGCGCTTGCGTGTCGCCCAGGCCGCCGTGGAAAAAGCCCGCCTCGACCTCCGCACGAGCGAAGTCCGCAGCGCGATCGTCCAGCAGCGGATGATCCTCGCCGCCGAAGAGGCCGAAGCCAACCTCGAACGCCTCCTCCAGGAGATTGAGATCTCAGCCGAATCGAACCGCGCCAACCTCCGGACTGCCGAAATCGCCCACGAACTCGAACTGCTGCACGTGAACCGTCACCTCAAGGACTTGCCCCGCTACACCATCAAGTCGCCCATGGACGGTCTCGTCATTCTCAGCACCACCCGGACCCGCGGCGGCGAAGAGTCCACCATCAAGAACGGAGACCAGGTCCGCCCTGGCCAGCCTGTCGTTCGCGTCGTCGATACCTCCTCGCTACAGCTGGAAGCCCCCGTCAACCAGACCGACGCCGCTCTCTTCGAGGTCGGTCAACTCGCCACCGTCGGCTTCGACGCCTACCCGGGTATCGAATTCCGCGGCCGCGTCACTTCCATCGGCGCCCTCGCCTCCATGCCCGGACGCCGGGAACAGTTCTATGTCCGGACCGTCCCCGTCCGCCTTGAACTGCTCGACCACGATGACCGCATCCTCCCCGACATGACCGCCTGGGCCAACGTTGCCGTTGAACGCGAGGAAGACGTCCTGATTGCTCCCGCCTCCGCCGTGGAAGAAAGGGGCGGCAAACACTACCTCTATGTGGAAGGCGCCAAAGGCCTTGACCGCCGCGAAGTCCGCCTCGGCTCCATGAGCAACACCGAAGTCGCCATCCTCGACGGAGTCCAGGAAGGCGAGCGCGTCCGCATCAATTAATCCTCCAGATCCAACTCGACGCGGTTCCGCCCCGCCGGGAGCAGCGTCGTCCCTTTCGCCGTCCGCGCAATCGCCCTTGTCTTGCTCTCGTATTCGATCACGAGCTTGCTTCCTGTCTCTTTCACGCCGATCAGCCGGCCGTTGAAATCCAGCAGAATCCGCCCCGCCGGCCCCTCGCAGTTCTCCACCACCGATCGCCCCTCAGGCAGCAGAATTCTCGATTCATCTCCCGCCGGCCAGCGCTGCCCGTTCACCCGCGCGCAGCCCGGCCAGCGCAGCGCCGTCTCCCGGCCGGCTTCGATCTCCACTGTCTCTCCGGTCACCCGCAGCGTCCGTGGCGCAGAGGCCGCTCCCGCCAGCCACGGCCAGTCCACCCCGGCTATCGAGTTCTCGAAGTACAGAGCCACCCGCGGAAAAGCCACCGCCGCCCGGTGCACCAGTTGCAGAAACTCCATCCCCGTCTGCTGCTTCGTCGGATACACGTCCTGATACCGCTCCACGATGTTGAGGTCGATCGCCAGTAACCCCGGCTTGCGCGTCAAAGGCTGATACCGCCGCCCGATCTCGGCATAGCGCTCCGGACCCAGGTGCCAGACGGTCGCCGGGTCCTCAATGAGGAACGTCACTCCGCGCTTCTCCGCTTCCGGCAGCAGGCGCGCGGCATCGGCGCCCAGTTTGTCGCGCATCGACAGATCGAAACGGTCGTCGATGTGGGTCAACACCAGATCCAGATGGGGCTTCGTCTGCTTCAGGGCCACCAGGCGGTCCAGCCATTCCACCTGCAGCCGGTGCGCCAGCGCCGCCCGGAAATCGAGGAACAAACGCAGTTTGGAGGCGTTTTTTGCATCAAATAGCGCCACCGGGTCCACATTCTCTGCGCGTTTGAACGCTTCCCGGACGTCCTCGTTGAACGGAGTGAATCGCGCCGGACTCGCCGCGCCTTCGAGTGACTCGAAGTACAGTTCGCCCAGGTTCAGTCCGTCCCAGTCGAACCGCCCGGTCAGTTCATCGAGCCCTCTCGCCACTGCGGCGGCGCAGTCTTTGTTCAGTAGATTCATCAGCTTGCGCCAGTCGAGGTGGGCGTCCTGCAGCGTACCGGTCTTCTCCCGCCACTCCGGGTGCTCCTCCCAGAACCGCTCGCTGACGTGGGGAAACTCGATCCAGGCGTAAACCAGAATCGCGTTGCGGTGGCACGCCTCGATCAGATCCCTAAGATATTGATCCCGTTGATGATCCGCCTCCCAATAGTGCCACGCCGCGACATGCAGCGCGGACACTCCGCCAGCCCGCCAGCGCTTCGCGAGGAACTCCGGGTCCGCCCGGAGCCGGTAGGACGAATCAAAAAACACCCAGAGGTCGCGGGCTTCCGCCAGGGGCGCGGCGCCAAGCGCGCCAAGTGCCTGAATCAGATAGGGATAGCGCTCGAAACCCTCCTCCCCCAGAGTGGTGGCGGTCCAGAGCAGGATCCGGTCCTGCTCCCGCCATCCGGCCGCCAGAGGAGCGCCCGTCCAGCGCTCACGGGTGAACACCCGGGCCTTTTCGGGCAGCTTAAACACGGGCAAAGTGAGCGGTTTCTGCCACAGAATGCGCAGATTGGGGTCGAATTCGTCCGTCACGGATCGGACTTCCACCCGTTTCGCCGTTGAAGTGATGCCATGGTCCGGCGCCTCGCCGGTCAAGTGGGTGGCCTCGACATGGCCGAAGCCCGCGGCGGCGAGGACCGAGGCGAGAACGGCTTCAGCGGCTGAAGGCATACCAGACTCCCGCGCGGACGTCCCAGAAGTTCGGACCCAGTGGATTGAAGCGGTTACGAAGCATGACCCCGCGCAACACATCCCCGCGCAGCATCAGGCCGGGCGGCAGACCCGGGAAGCGGAGGCGGACGCCGGGACCGGTTTCGACGAAGTTGGCCCAGAATTCGCGCCGGGTGTCGGCCGTAATATTCAGATTCCAAAGCATTTGGACCTGCCAGTTCTCCCCGGCGAGCGAATGGCCGGCCCGTGTCTGCGCGTAGGTCAGCAGATTGCTTCTGAAGCGCGAGAGCCAGACAGTGTCGAAACCGGTTTCCAGCAGGCGTCCACCCCGGTTCATGGCCACGCCAGGCCCCCAACCGCGCAGGAAAGCCACGCCGCCCCGGTAGTCAGGGATCGCGGCGCCTCCATCAATGCGGCGGCCGAGATAGCTGATTGCCTGGCCGGCCTCGCCCCAGGCGGAGAACCCGCCGCCGAGCGGAGCGCGTAGCCCGACGCCCAAAATCACCGCGGTTTCAGAGAGGTACGCGGGATACAACGGGTTCTGTCCGGTCCGGCCACCCTCGCCCTGGGTGTCGGCGATCAAGCGGGCGGACAGGTAAGGGCGGAGGCGGGTGCCGCGCAGTTTCCACTCGCCCTTGGTCTGGGCATAGAACAGACCGCTCGACCAGCGGGAGGAGTAGAACGGCAGCGTCCAGGTGGTGACCTGAAAGCCGCCCGATGAAGAGCGGAGGCGGCGGTAGTCGCGGGCGGCCTCGCGCGCGGCGAAGGATTCGCCGGAGCGGCGGGCGCGGTCGAACCAGACAAGCGCTTCCTGGTCGTCCCCGGCCTGGTTGTAGGCCCGGGCGAGGCCGAGCATCACTTCCGCGTCAGCGGGATCTTCTTCGTGGGCGACCCGGAAGTAGCGAATGGCGTCGGGCAGGTAGCTCTTTTCGAGGCTCCGGAGGCCCATTGTGCGAGCAGGGACCTCGCCGGTCAGCAGTTCGAGTTGCCGGCGGGCGCTCTCGTCTCCCGGTGCGGCAAGCAGGAGGCGGCGCAGTTGGGCGATCGCGTCCTCCGGACGGCCCAAAGCGAGCAAAAAGTAAGCAAATTCACGCCTCAACAGGGCATTGGAAGGGTCAATTTCGAGTGCTTCCTCGAACTCGTAAGCATAAGGATACCGTTCCGGGAGCAGTTCACGGGCAGCTTCGGACACCCGCGTTTCCGACGAACGCGAAGCCGCCAGCAGCAGCGCGATGGCTTCGCGGCGCTGATCCTGCTGCTGCAAGACCCGGGCCAGATCGATCATCAATTTGCGGTTTTCTCGCCGCAGGCGCCACGCTTCGCGGTAATGAGTGGCTGCAAGTGCGAGTTCGTCTCGCTTTTCGGCGAGTCCGGCGAGTTCTTCGTGGGAGGACCACTGATGGGGGTCGGCCGCAAGGTTGGCCTGCCAGCGGCGGATGCCTTCCTGGAGTGGACGGTCAATGTTTCCAAAGGCTTGGGTGGCAGTCTGGCGGATTTCGGGCGTGGCCCCTTCGGTGGAGAGGCGGAGGAAAGTCCGGCGGGCGGCGGTTTCTCGCTTGGTTTCAAAGCAGAGAAACGCGTATTCGAGTGCGGTTTGGTGATCGTCCGGGGCGGATTTGAGCACCACTTCGAACTCGTCGCGGGCCTGCTCCCTTTCGCCGGCGCGGAGGAGGGTGTAAGCGAGATCCTTGCGCCAGGTGGTCTGGGCCGGATCGGCGGCAAGGGCGTCACGGAAGTTGGCGATGGCTTCCGGGTAGTTCCTGGCTCGGAGGGCCTGGTATGCACGATGGGCGGAATCCGCGCCGCCGCCGGCGGGGGCGAGGAGGAGGCAAAGGAGAAGCAATTGGGCCATCACAGGTATAGTGCGTGCCGGACAGGAATCCTCTCACCCCCGGGTGGTAGAAGGGAGTAGAAATCTCTCGGTGAGGGACGCCGGGGAGGATCGGGGCGGAGTGAGTCCGAGGGGGGAAGATGCAATAAGTTATCAATTCGTTGCGTGGAGCGGAGCGCGGTCACACCGGGCTCCATTGGGCCTGAAGTGCGGCCCGGGAGAGGTGTTTTCTGGTTCAGTGTCGCTGTAAAGAGTTGCTAAATAGGCACTTGTTGTGCACATCAGGCTATGCCAGGCAATACAGGACCAAAAATGTCCATGAATATTGACAGGTTTATCTAGATGCAATAGACTTGCATAAGATGATCCCGGTCGCGGTTGTCAGCAAGCCGGGGTTCACATCGGGGAAAGCAAATGCACAACGGGTCTCTGTTTTACATTAAGTTATTTATTTACATCATGATGCTCGTGGCGCCGGCGGCCGCGCAGACCATCCGGGGCAGGGTGACGGACCCGGACGGGGCTGCTCTGGCTGGCGCTCAAGTCCAGATCATCGAGACGTTGCAGATTACTTTCACAAATGCGGAAGGTGAATATGAGCTTCAGGGGATCAAGCCCGGCCGGCACACGTTGAAGCTGACTTCGCAAAACTTCGAGCCGGTTCAGGTGCTCGTACTGGCGCCGGCGTCGGGCGAAGTTGAAACAAATTTGCAGTTCCGGAACATCCGGGCGGCAGTTACATCGATGGAAGTCGTGGGCGAATCGGTGGATGCCCTTCTGGAGACGCCGGGTTCGGTCTTCCTGCTCGACCGGCGGGAGGTTCGCGAGTCGCATCCAATGGATGCAAATGAGGTTTTGAGGCGGATACCGGGCGTGGTGATCAACGAGCAGTCCGGGCCAGTGGGCATGCGCCTGAACATTGGAATCCGGGGTCTCAACCCGGACCGGAGCCGGTCCGTTTTGATGCTGGAAGACGGCATGCCGGTGGCGATTGCCCCGTACGGGGAGCCCGAAATGTACTATTCGCCCCAGATAGACCGGATGAGCCACATTGAGGTAGTCAAGGGGAGTGGGCAGATTGTCTATGGCCCACAGACCGTGGGCGGCGTGATCAACTTCGTGACGCCGGATCCTCCGGCGCGCACCCACGGCGAGTTCGATCTGCAGGGGGGGCAGCGGGGCTTTTTCAGCGGCTACGGGTCGATTGGCGGCAGCAGCGAAGACCAGAAGGCCGGGTGGTTATTGAACTACCTGCACAAACGCGGGGACGGCTGGCGGGATTTCTTCTTCAATATCGATGATGTGCAGACGAAGTTCGTGCTGCGACCCGCGGATGCGCACACCTTCACCGTGAAGGCGGGTTTCTACGACGAGAACTCGAATTCGACCTATTTGGGACTGACGACGCCGATGTGGCTGGTGAATCCGAACCAGAACCCCGTGGCGACCGACTTCCTGAAGGTCCGGCGGTTCAACGGGTCCGTGGCGCACACGGTGGCGCTGAGCCCAAGCACGATCTGGAGCAGTTCGTTGTTCGGGTACTCGACGGTGCGCGACTGGGCGCGGGCCAACTTCGACCGCGCCAATGGCGGGCGGAACTACCTGGGGATCTTCGGCGATCCGTCGATTGCCGGCGGGGCGATCTTCCTGAGGAATGACAGCCTGCACCGGAACCGGCAATTCGGGGTTTATGGCGCGCAAACGGGCGTTTCCACGCAGAAAAACTGGGGTGGAATGCGCCATTCGCTGGACGCGGGCATCCGCTATGTGGCGGAGAAGATGGACGACCAGCAGGTAGAGGGGCCCGCGGTCGATTCGCGGACCGGCGCCTTGCGGGACGATGAAGACCGCTACGGGCGGGCGTTCTCGGCATTTCTGCAGGACCGGATCCACCTGACCTCGAAGCTGACCCTCACTCCGGGGGTTCGCCTGGAGCACTATGATTACGAGCGCCACATTCTGCGAACGCGGGTCAATAACGTGCCGGTGAACGTAGACCGGCGTGCGGGCAACTCGGTGACGAAGGTGATTCCGGGTCTGGGGGCGTCGTATCAGGTCAATCCGGCGCTGGCTTTATTTGGCGGGGTGCACCGGGGCTTTGCGCCGCCTCGGGTAAAGGACGCAATCACGACGGCGGGTCAGGATCTGGAACTGGACGCCGAATTGAGCTGGAACTACGAAGCAGGGGTCCGGTGGATGGCGAACCGGGCGGTTCGGGGCGAATTCACATTCTTCCGGCTGGATTTCGACAACCAGATTATTCCCGGCGCGCAGTCGGGCGGAGCGGTGACGACGCTCGTGAACGCCGGGCAGACGCTGAATCAGGGCACGGAAAGCAGTCTGCGGGTGGAGTGGAGTTCGCTGCTGCGGTGGTCGTGGGTGTTCTACACGGACGTGCGGCATATGCATCTGGCGACGGCGAAGTTCACGCGGAACGCGTTGTTTCTTGACAATCGTCTGCCGTACGCGCCGGGGCAGACGTTCTCATTCCTGATGGGTTTGCGGCAGCGCCAGGGCTTTGGAATGCAACTGGATTCCTCCTACGTCGCATCGCAATACACGGATAACCAGATGACGATGGCGCCGTCCGCGGACGGCACGGTGGGCCGGATTCCGGGCTATACGGTGTGGAACTTGAACGCGGACTATGTGATGGCGCGGGAGGGTTTCGAGGTCCGGCCGTACGTGACGGTCAAGAACCTGACAGACCGGCGCTACATTGCTTCGCGCGCGCCGCAGGGGATACAGCCGGGGATGTTCCGGCAGTTCAACATCGGGCTGCGGTTTTCGTTCTAGGCCGGCGTGAACTCTTTGTCTATTGTACATATACAATGGACAAAGAGTTGCCGGTCGCAGAGACGTAGACATGTTCGAGCGGGGGGTAAGGGATGCCGCCCATTTCCGGGCTGGGGATTCTCGCATAAAATGGGGGTGTGAAAAACAACCGAGGGTGGTTTTGTTTTCTCGGGGTGTTGCTGGTGTTCAGCGGCGCTCTTTACGGACAAGGGGCAGGTCAGCCCAGGATCGAGAAGGTTTCGGGAGACGGCCAACTGGTGCAATACCTGTGGTCGTTCACGCAACCGCTGGTGGTGCGCGTGGTGAACGGTTCGGGTCAGCCCGTGGCGGGGAAACAGGTGACCTGGAGCGACATTGGCGGGATCAGTTACGCGAGCGACAAGGTGACAGCGACGGACGCGAACGGGTTCGCGCTGCTGCAGTGGATTCCGGGGGGCGATTTCGGGCTTGGGGTGGCGTACTTAAGCTACACGATCACGGCGACGACGGACGTGGGGAGCGTGAGTTTTTCGGCGGTGTCGTATCCATTCCAGACGGGGTCATTCAATCCGCAGCCTTCGGTGCAATTTCTGAAGCCGGGGCAGGGAGCGGGACCCATCGAGGGGCGGGTGGGGGACCGGTTGGTGGACGCAGTGCGGGTGGTGGTGGTGACGACCGGAGGGCCGGGCGTCTCGCCGGGGCTGCCGATTCCAGGCGTGGGGTTGACGGTGACATCGGCCAATCAGGATCCGGCATCGGGTCCGGTGGCGCAGTGCGAGGGGAGGACGCCGCTGACGGGGGCGGACGGGTTTGCAACCTGCGACCTGCTGATCACGGGGACGGTGGGCAACACGGAGTTGACGATCAACGTGGGGGACATGTTGACGCAGACGGCGAATCTGTCGGTTCTGCCGGGTTCGTCGTCGGCGGTGACGATCGTCCAGGGGAATAACCAGACGGGGGTGCCGGGGCAGACGCTGGCGTCGCCGCTGGTGGCGCGGGTGGTGAACGCGTCGGGACAGCCTCTGGTGGGGTCGGGCGTGACGTGGTCGGTGCTGTCGCCGGGGGCGGTGACGCTGTTGAATATTGTGGGGACGTCGGATGGAGCCGGACTGGTGTCGGCGAACGTGCAGTTGGGGCAGACACCGGGGACGTATCAGGTCCGGGTGACGGCGGGGGCGGGTCAGGCGACGTTCAATGTGACGGTGCAGGGCGGGGTGGCGGCGCAGTTGTCGATCACGACGACGACGCTGCCGAACGGGGCGGTGGGGGTGGTGTACAACCGGTCGCTGGCGGTGACGGGCGGGACGCCGCCGTACACCTGGTCGCTGGCGGCGGGGCAGTTGCCGGCGGGGCTGACGTTGTCGCCGAACGGAGTGATATCGGGGACGCCATCTGTGACGGGGGCGTCGAACATCACGGTCCAGGTGCAGGACGGAGCGGGAGCGGTGGCGACGCGGGCGCTGTCGCTGGCGATCGGGAGCGGGGTGATCATCACGACGACATCGCTGCCGGTGGCGGCGCCGGGGGTGCCGTACACGCACCAATTGCAGGCCACGGGCGGTTCGCCGCCGTACGTGTGGACTCACAACCCGGGCACGTTCGTGGTGCGGCCACTGCCGCCGGGATTGACGTTGTCGCAGAGCGGGGTTTTGTCGGGGACGCCGTCGCAGGCGGGCGAATGGCCGTTTACGGTGGAGGCTCGGGACGCGGGCGGCGTGGTGGCGTCACAAACATTGACGTTGACCGTGATGGTGGGCGGCGGCAGCGGCGGGGGCGGCGGAACGACGCTGACGATCGTCACATCGTCGCTGCCGAACGCCAGCGTCGGGCAGGCGTATGCGCAGACGTTCAGCGCGACGGGCGGGACGGCGCCGTACACGTGGAGCGTGATGGCGGGATCATTGCCGGGAGGGATGTCATTGACGCCGAGTGGGGTGTTGTCGGGGGTACCCGCGGCGCCGGGCAATTATGGGTTTACGGTCCGCGTGGCGGACTCGGGCAGCGTCGTGGCGACGCGAAATTACAACCTCGAGGTATCCGGGTTCGTGTCCCTGGCGATCACGACGGGGGCGACGCTGCCGAACGCTGTCGAGAATATCAGTTACCTGCAGGCGCTGGGCGCGACAGGGGGGCAGCCTCCATACAACTGGTCGGTGGCGGGCGGGACGCTGCCAACGGGTTTGACGCTGACGCCGACGGGTTTGTTGAGCGGGACGCCTGCTGCGGCGACGACGTCGGTCTTCACGCTGCTGGTGCGCGACGCGGCGGGCGTGACGGCGCAGCGGCAGTTCACGCTGGTAGTGGGGACGGGCATCACGGTGACGACGCCGGCGGTGCTGCCGGTGGGCGCGCTGGGGGTGCCGTATCAGACGGCGCTGACGGCCTCGGGCGGGAGCGGCGTGTATACATGGACGGTTTTCTCGGGTTCGCTGCCGACGGGGCTGGCACTGACACCGCAGGGTGTGGTGCAGGGGACGCCGGCGGTGGCGAGCGTGGGGGCGTTCGTGGCGCGCGTGAGCGATACGAGCGGGCTGTTCCGGCTGGCGACGTTTTCGGTCGAGGTGAGCACGCAAGTGGTGCTGCCGCGCGCCGGCATTGTGGCGCAACTGGCGGCGGGCGGAGGTTGGAACACGGGGTTGAGCCTGATCAACCCGGGGACGGCGGGTGCGCAGGTGACGGTGCGCTTCGTGGGTCAGACAGGCGAACCGATGGCGTTGCCGGTGACGGTGACGGTGGGCGGGAGCGCGGTGACACAGGTGTTGAGCGAAGTGGAGACGGCGCTGCCGGCGAACGCGAGTCTGTTGATCGAGACGATGGAATCGGGCAAGGACACGGTGGTGGGCTGGGCGGATGTGCGGAGCACGGCGCCGGTGTCGGGGTTCGCGATTTTCCGGCAGCAGGGCGCGGACGGGCGGGTGTCGGAAGGCACATCGCCGGTGGACGCGCGGTCGCCGCAGCAGGTGCTGGTGCCGTTCGACAACGCGAGCGGGTTTGTGACCGGCGTGGCGGTGGTGAACCTGGCGACGGCGGACGCAACGGTGACGGTGATTCAGCGCGATGACAACGGGCAGGAGATCGCGCGGGACACGTGGACGCTGCTGGCGCGCGGGCACACGTCGTTCGCGGTGCCGGTGCAGTATCCGCTATTGAGCGGGCGGCGGGGGACGCTGGAGATCCGGTCGAATCAGGCGGCGGGGGTGATGGCGCTGGGGCTGCGGTTCAGTCCGGCGGCGACGTTCACGTCGATTCCGGTGCTGGTTCGGCCGTAGTCAGGCGACCTGGGGGACGGGTTCGTTGTGAAGTTTGAGCAACTGGCTGGAGTGGAGGGCGGCCATAGCGCAGGTGCGGCCGTGGTCGTCCGAAAACTCGACTTCAAAGACATCGGGGGCCCATTGTTCGACGAAGGTGCCGACCTGTCCGTGAACGAGGCCCTGGCCGGGGAGGTCTTCGAGGAGGGCGACGAGAGAGAGCATTTCGGGTTCAGGCATGGCGCGTCTTCCCTCCAGGATAAGCGTCCGCAATGGGCCGGGTGCGTGGCGGTATATGATGTTGGGTTCGGTTTGGGCCTGCCGGACCGGGAACTAATTCTATGTCGCTCCATCTGGTTGATTACTCGATTCTGGTTCTGTACTTCGGCTTTGTGCTGGGGATTGGGTGGTTTCTGCGCAAGAGTGTGGCGTCGAGTTCGGACTTCCTGACGGCGAGCCATTCGCTGCCGCTGTGGATCACGTCGCTGGCGTTTCTGGCGGCCAACATGGGGGCGCTGGAGATGATCGGGATGTGCGGGTCGGGGGCGAAGTACGGGATGATGACGTCGCACTTCTACTGGGTGGGCGCAATTCCGGCGATGCTGTTCGTGGGCGTGTTCATGATGCCGTTTTATTACGGGTCGAAGGCGCGGTCGGTTCCGGAGTACCTGAAGTTGCGGTTCGATGAGAAGACGCGCGGGTTCAACGCGATCACGTTCGCCGTGATGACGATTTTTTCGTCGGGGATCTCGATGTACGCGCTGGGGATTCTGCTGCAGGCGATTTTCGGGTGGAGTTTCACGTTCTCGGTGCTGGTGTCGGCGGGGATCGTGCTGGCGTACACGTATCTGGGGGGGCTGTCGTCGGCGATTTACAACGAGGTGTTGCAGTTCTTCCTGATCGTGGTGGGCTTCTCGCCGCTGGCGATTCTGGCGGTGGAGAAGGCGGGCGGATGGAGCGGGATTTCGGCGCGGCTGGAGCCGGCGATGACGGAAAGCTGGCGGCACATGGGCTCTCCGGCGGACAACCCGATGGGGGTTGAGGTCTTTGGGCTATTCATGGGGTTGGGCTTCGTGCTGTCGTTTGGGTACTGGTGCACGAACTACCTGGTGGTGCAGCGGGCGATGGCGGCGCGGAACATGACGGATGCGCGGAACACGCCGATCGTGGGGGCGTTTCCGAAGATGTTCATTCCGTTCATCGTGATCGTGCCGGGCATCGCGGCGGTGGCGCTGGCTCAGATGGGCGCGGGTTATTCGATTCCGACGAAGAATGGCGGACCGGATTATGACCTGGTGCTGATCTCGCTGATGGAGCAGTTCTATCCGTCGGGGATGCTGGGCGTGGGCTTGACGGCGCTGATTGCGTCGTTCATGTCGGGGATGGCGGGGAATGTGACGGCATTCAACACGGTGTGGACGTACGACATCTACCAGAGCTACATCCGCAAGAACGCGCCCGACGAACATTACCTGTGGATGGGCCGCATGGCGACGATTTTCGGGACGACGCTGTCGATCGGAGCGGCGTACATGGCGCGGTCGTTCAACAACATGATGGACTTTCTGCAGTTGATCTTCGGATTCGTGAACGCGCCGCTGTTCGCGACGTTCCTGCTGGGTATGTTCTGGAAGCGGGCGACTGCGAACGGGGCGTTTTCGGGGCTGGTGTCGGGGACGGCGGCGGCGGCGCTGACGTACGGGATGACGCGCGCCGAGGGCAAGGGCGGGTGGCTGGGCGTGATGTACGAATTTCCGTCATCGATGGCGCAGAACTTCTGGGTGGCGATCAACGCGTTCGTGGTGTGCTTCGTGGTGACGGTGGTGGTGAGCCTGGCGGGCAAGCCAAGGCCGGACCAGGAGTTGGTGGGTCTGGTGTATGGGGTGACGCCGCACGAGGCGGAGACGGCGGTGTGGTACAAGCGTCCGGCAGTGCTGGCGACGGCAGCGGCGGGGTTGTGTGTGGTGTTGAACGTGATGTTCTTCTGATATTGAGGCTGAACTATGCTAGATCTTCGTAAACCGGCCGGGTACTTCTTTCTGCTGTTGGGCGTGGTGATGGTGATCGCGGGGCTGGTATGGGATTTCCGCGCGCCGCTGCTCGAAACGAACCTGAACCTGCACTTCGGGGTGTTTTCGTTGGTGTTTGGCGGGGTTTTTCTGCTTCTGGCGCGGCAGGCGCGGTCATGAAGGCGTACTATGCGCCAGGGCGTGTGAACCTGATTGGCGAGCATACGGATTACAACGACGGCTTCGTGCTGCCGATTGCGATTGCGCTGGGGTGCCGGATCGAGACGAGGGAACTGGACGTGCCGGAGTTGCGGCTGTCATCGAAACAATACGCCGACACGCGGACGGTGGCATTGGCGGATCTGGCGGGATTGCAGCCCGCGAAGCACTGGTCGGACTACCCGCTGGGGGTGGCGCGGGAACTGCTGGTGCTGGGGGTGGAGTTGAAAGGGATGGTGCTCGAGATTGACGCGACGGTGCCGACGGGGTCGGGGCTGTCGTCCTCGGCGGCGCTTGAAGTGGCGTCGGCGCTGGCGCTGCTGGACGGGCACGAGTTGGAGAAGGCCGAGTTGGCGAGGCTGTGCCAGCGGGCGGAGCGCAATTTCGTGGGGATGCCGTGCGGGATCATGGACCAGTACGCGTCGGTGTTCGGCGAGCAGGGGGCGGCGATGCTGCTGGACTGCCGGGCGGTGACGCACGAGCGGGTGCCGCTGCCGGCCGGGGTGTCGGTGGTGGTGGTCAATTCGATGGTGAAGCACGATCTGGGGGCGTCGGCGTACCGGGACCGGGTGGCGCAGTGCCAGGAGGCGCTTACCCACTTCCCCGGCAAGGCGGCATTGCGGGATGTGACCCTGGGCGAACTGGAACGGGCGGCGGCGGGCATTCCGGAGGTTCCGCTGGCGCGGGCGCGGCACAATGTGCTGGAGAACTGGCGAGTGCGGCAGTTCCACGCGGCCGCGGCTGAGGCTGACCTGGCGAGAATGGGGCAGTTGTTTGTCGAGTCGCATCGCAGCTTGAGGGATGACTACGAGGTTTCTTGCGAGGAACTGGATTTTCTGGTGGATGCCGCGCTGACGCTGCCGGGCGTGCAGGGTGCACGGATGACGGGCGGCGGATTCGGGGGCTGTACGGTGAATCTGGTGGAGAAGGGCGCGGAAGAGGCGTTTGCCAAAGAGATGCGGGCCCGTTACCAGGCCCGCTATCAACTTGATCCGGCGGTGATTGTCACCACGCCCTGTGCGGGTGCGCGGTCGCTGTAGGCGGTCAGAACTTCTCGGTTTTGGGTTCTTCGACCTTGACGGGGGTCTTGCGCGCGGGGGTCTGGGCGCCGGTCTCGATGGGCGTGATCTTGCGGACGGAGACTTCGCCGCGGCCCGTTTTGAGGCGGACCTCGGGCCCGGCGCCAAGCGCTCCAGACAGGACGGCGCCGCGATCGGACTGTTCTTCCTTCAGGGCGGAGTTGAAGTCGTTGACGATCACGCCGCGTGCCGTTTCGGCCCGCAGGTTGAGGCTGGAGGCAGAGGGGAGGGCGAAATCGATGTTGCCCGATTTGACTTCAACCTCGACCGGATTCCTGGGGGCGGTGGAGTGGCGAATGGCGACGTCGCCGCGTTCGGTGGTGACTTTGATGGCGCCGTCAATGCCAGCGAGTTCGACATCCTTGGATTTGGTCCGGACTTCAACGGGACCGGCGGCGTCCTCCAGCGAGAGCTGATTCAGGGTGAGACGCATTTCCCCGGGGAGGCCATCCATACGGACATTGGTGACGCTGCTGTCGAATCGGACCGGGCGGGCGATGCGGCGGAGCGAGGTTTCGCCGGAGTAGCCGCCGCTGATCGTGACTTGGCCAGTGATGTTTTCGAGCTCGATGTCTCGGCCGCGGCCTTTCAGTTCCACGTCGCCGCGGATATCAAAGCCGCGGATCGTATCGCTGCCTCGAAGTTCGGAGCGGACCTTGCCGCCGATGTTCTGCAGACGGACGCCGGCTTTGTCGCAGTCGATATCGACAGTGCCGTTAATGTCGGCGATATCAATATCGAGATCGCGGCCGCGGGCTTCGATGGAAGCGCCGCGGGGAACGACGAGTTCAAGGCTGGAGCGGACGCGGGCATCGCGGGCGTTTTCGTGGCCGGTGCGCAGGGTGACGATGTCACCGGTGGAGGTGAAATCGAGACGGGTGCTGTCGTTGGCGGCATCGGCCTCGCGGGAACCGTTGGCGCGGATGGATTTGCGGCCGGTGAGCCGGACTTCCTGGGCGTCGGCGCCGATGACCCGGACCGAGCCGCGGAGGTTCTCGATGACGATGCGGGGGGTTGCGCTGGTGGTCTTGCTGGCGGGGTCCATCGGATAGTCGAAGGTCTGATGGAAGAATTCGATATCGCCGACGCGGAGCCAGCCGGAATCGCCGCGGCTGAATCGCTGGATGCCCCAGACGGAGGAGCCGACGAGGGTAAGAATGACGACGAGCGTCCATTCGCCGCCGGAGATGCCGGCGACGGGCAGGGGGGCGCCGCGGAAGTAGGCGACACAAATCTCGAGCAGGCGCAGTCCGCCCCAGCCAATCAGCAGGAACGGCCACCAGTCAAAGACGAACTGGAAGATCCGGAGTTCCGGGTTCAGGTTCTTCAGCAGAAACAGCACGCCGATCAGGATCAGCAGCAAGGGGGTAACGAAGGATCCTCGTTTCATCCTGGGTGCTCCTTCCTTGGTCAAAATCTCACTAACGGGCGCGGCTGCCCGCGGTCAGGCGCTGAGCCAGCATCACGGCGCCGATCACGATCAGCATGGCTGGCCACCATTCCCGAAACAATTCAAAGGGATGAAAGTCCGGGATCCACTTCCTGAGCAGAAAGAAGCCGCCGATCAGGATCAGGGCGATCGGACCGCCCAGCGATTCGCGTTTCACGGCTGCACCTCGCCATCGAACTGCTGACGCTGGGCGAGCCGTTCAAAGAGCTTCATCAGGCCGAACAGGATCAAGAGCACCGGCCAGGTCTTGGTGAACGACACGTCGTGGGAGCGATGCAGGGCCATGAGCACGCCGAGGGCAATCAGCAACAGGGGACCTCGCGCGGCGCGGACGAATGCGGCGAAGGGGGTCATGCATCCTCCTTGGAGGTGTCGCCTGCGGGCGGGTTCATGCGCAGGTAGAGCATCCAGCCGCCAGCCGCGATCATCAGGACGGGCCACCACTTGAGGATCTGGCCGATGTAGAAGATCCCCAGATTGTTGAGCAGGAAAACGAC
>DNFG01000393.1 GCA_003487005.1 Bryobacterales bacterium | reverse complement strand
TGCGTCGCGGCGGGTTGAGGTGGCGGGCTGTATTGGGGTGGTGGCGGTGTCGCGGGCGGCGGTGGCGGCGCGGGCGCAGCCGCCTTCGGCGCTTGTATCGGCGTGCCGCAACCTCCGCAGAAGATCGCGCCCTCGGGAGCAGGGCTCCCACAATTCGTACAGAACCGGTTCATGCCCGGAGTATATTGCACGGGAAAAGAGAATAAAAGACCACGTGATCGGTATCGGCAGCGAGATGGTTCATGATTGCCGTGTCCTGGTGTCAGGAGACCCCCGTGGGCGAGGCCGCGAACGACTGCCGGTTTGGTCTTCGCGGGGTCTGATCGAGCCTGTCTGCCGCCGCGGCCCTGGTCAGCCGCACCCTGTGACGCGGACGGCAGGACCCGAGCGGGCAAGACTCCGGGCGCACCGGCACCCCCGGGCGGCTGCCGCATGAATTCCAATGGGCGCATACGAAATTTAGAGACGTGCTACGATATGACTTCACGCGAAGGAGTTTTTCGTGCGTATTCTTGCACTTTCTATCGGATTTCTGTGCCTGCATGTCTCGTTGTGGGCACAAGTCAGCGGGTTGGTGACCGACATCCAGGGCGGCGCCATTGAAGGAGCGCAGTTGACTCTGCGTGACCTCGACCGCGGCCTCGAACGCGTTACCACCACCACCGCCTCCGGTCTCTTCCTGTTCGACCTCACGCCGCCGGGCAACTACCGCCTGGAAGCCCGCCGCGAGGGATTCGAGCCGGCCGTCCGCGAGCGCTTCCGCGTCAACATCAACGATCAGTTGAATCTCCGGTTTGAACTCCAGGTCGCGGGCCGGGCCGACACGGTCACCGTCTCCGCCGCCGCCGACCTGATCGGCGACAGTCCGGTGGTCCGGACCCTGGTCGACCGGCAGTTCATCGGCAATCAGCCTCTGAACGGCCGCAGTCTCCAGAGTCTGATCGGACTGACCCCTGGTGTCACCATGACCGGCGCCTCGCTGCCCACTCCGGGCCAGTTCAGCGTCAATGGCCAGCGGGCATCCTCGAACGCGTTCATGGTGGACGGTGTCAGCGCCAACTTCGGAACGAGCGCGTCGGTCACCCCGTACGAGCCTATCGGCGGCACCGTCCCGGCGCTCTCGGCGCTCGGCTCCACGGCGTCGCTCGCCTCGCTCGAAGCGCTCGAGGAGTTCAGTATTCAGACCTCCACGTACGCGCCGGAATTTGGCCGTCAGCCGGGCGCTCAGGTCTCGCTCGTCACCCGTTCCGGCTCCAATGAATGGCACGGCTCCCTGTTCCACTTCTTCCGGAACGACAAGCTCGATGCCAACGACTGGTTCGCCAACGCCAACAACCTTCCGCGCCAGGCGCTTCGCCAGAACGATTTTGGCGGCACGTTTGGCGGTCCGATTCGCCGCAACCGCACTTTCTTCTTCGCTTCGCACGAATCCATGCTGGTCCGCTCGCCATTCGTCACGCCCCCGCTGGAAGTGCCTTCGATGCAGGCGCGCGAGCAGGCCACCGGCGTCCTCCGCGACCTGTTGAACGCCTTCCCTCTCCCCGTCGCTGCTCCCATGGCCGGCAATCCGCTCAGTACCCCTTATATCGCCACCGTTTCGAATCCGGCCTCGCTGATCGCCACGAGTCTCCGCGTCGACCATGCCCTCTCGGATCGCTGGACGGCGTTCGGCCGCTTGAATATCGCCCCTTCGGACAATCGCGAACGCGGAAAATGGTGCGCCACCAGTTGTATCTCGGTCACCGATGTCGATGTCGATACCTGGACCGGCGGTCTGATGGGCAACCTCTCTCCCGGCCTCACCGCCGATATCCGCGTCAACTTCAGCCGGTCCACCACGCGCCTCTACTACGAGATGGACAGTTATGGTGGCGCGGTCGTGCCACCCCTTTCGAGCCTCTATCCCAGTTTCACCGACGGTTCCAAGGGCTACATCTATATTGAGGTCGATCCCGGCGGCGCCAATACCCTGAGCGACGGCCTCTTCGCCGAGAACCGCCAGCGCCAGGCCCAGGCCGCCGGCACGGTCGGCTGGTTCACCGGCCGTCATAACTTCCGCTTCGGTTACGACTACCGCCGCCTGACCCCGCAATCCGATTCCGGCAGCTACCGCCGCCAGTTCCGCTTCGCCTCCGTCGCGCAACTCGCCGGCGGCATCGCCCCCACCGCTTCCATCATTGCGCCCGATGTCATCTTCGAGCCCACATTCGAAAACCATTCCGCGTTCATCCAGGACACCTGGCGCGCCACCCCGCGGCTGACCCTCACTTACGGGATCCGCTGGGAGGTCGTTCCCTCGCCCGGAGAGCGCAATGGCAACCTCCCGCGGACTGTGCTCAACCTGGATCGGCCCGACCGGCTTGAAATCGCCCCCCGCGGGTCCACCTTCTACCAGACCCAATGGAGCAACTGGGCGCCGCGCGCCGGTCTCGCCTATCGACTCAACGACTCCGGTTCCTGGGTCCTGCGCGGCGGCTGGGGCCTGTTTTATGACCTCGGCTATGGCTTCCTCGGCAACGCCTACAACACCAGCCTCTGGCCCTATGCACGCCAGACCGGCCTGTCCAACATCGCGTACACAGATCCCGGCGCCGCCATCCAACCCCCGGCCGTCAGCGAAGCCCCCCCGTATTCCCGCCTCTTCGCGTTCGAGGAGGGGTTCTCGCTGCCTCGTATCCAGCAGTGGAACGTCGCCGTCGAACACGCGTTCACCCGGCACGACACGATCAGCCTCTCCTGGGTGGG
Organism: Bryobacterales bacterium; assembly: GCA_003487005.1. Classification (GTDB taxonomy): domain Bacteria; phylum Acidobacteriota; class Terriglobia; order Bryobacterales; family Bryobacteraceae; genus PNKE01. The sequence goes on along the minus strand of DNFG01000393.1, from coordinate 2,094 downwards.
CGCCAGCGGCCGCCGCCTCGGCCGGCTCGAGCAGATCCGCAACCTCCGGCCCGGCTTCACGCGCATCGACGCCATCCGCTCCAACGCCGAATCTTCCTACAGGGGCCTGCAGGCCCAGTATCAGCGCCGGATGGCCCGCGGCGTTCAGGCGCTCGTCAATTACACATTGGGCGAGTCCACCGACACCGCCAGCGAGGAGTCCATCAGCAACTTCTACGCTCCCGCCGCCCGCATCAACCCAGAGCAGGATCGCGGACCCTCCTCCTTCGACATTCGCCACCAGATGAACGCCGCCCTGAGTTGGCGGATGCCCCGCCGTTGGGGTGGTCTTTCGCTCGATGGCATCTTCCGCGCCCGCGGCGCCACGCCCATCGACATCCGCACCGGCCGTGACCCCTTCGGCATCGGCTACACCACCGTCTCCCGCCCCGATCTCGTCCCAAGCGTCTCCCTCTATCTGGATGACCCGAATACCGCCGGCGGCCGCCGTTTCAATCGCGCCGCCTTCGACGCCACCATCCCCGTCGCCGAAGGCCGTCAGGGGACCCTCGGCCGCAACGCCCTTCGCGGCTTCGGCGCCTGGCAGACCGACCTCTCGCTCCGCCGCCGCTTCCAACTCGCCGAAACCCTCGCTCTCGAAGCCCAGGCCGACGCTTTCAACCTCTTCAACCGCCCCACCTTCGGCAACCCCAACGGCATCCTCACCGCCGCCAACTTCGGCTATTCCACCAGGATGCTCGGCAGCGCCCTCGGCGGCCTCAGTCCCCTGTTCCAGATGGGCGGCCCCCGCTCACTTCAACTCGCCCTCCGCCTCCGCTTCTGACACCACCCCGGTGTTACAATCCCGAATGGGCGGGCCCTTAGCACAATGGTTAGTGCAGCGGACTCATAATCCGTTGGTTGCAGGTTCAAGTCCTGCAGGGCCCACCAACCCCTCTTAACCGCGATTCCGCCAGTCGCCCGACCCGATCCGCCGTCCACCACCCCTGCCTCCAATCCAAAGATAGGTCCAAACTTTAAGTGGCCCGCTGGCCGTTTCGACCACAATTCGTGTCCTTTTGAACCGCGATCCCTCCACTTCATCCAGCACAGGCAATAGCTCAGCCAGCGACTCGAATCCGACCGCCTCTCCTGTCACCCGGCCGTTTCCCTCAATCATTGCAGGGAATTGGCCCAGATCGAGGAGCTGACCCGAAGCTTCCGCGGGCAGGATGCAGCGAGGCCGGGCCCGCCGGATCCACCCGTGCCGTACCTCTCCGGGCCGCAATGTTCCGTACAAAAACAGCCATTCCATACCCTATTGACCTGCTCAATAAAACGTGATTATATCGATCTGACCATCTCTCGATGGTTTTTGCCGGGGGTATGCCCTGGCACGTGCTTTCAGGAGGTTTGAATGTTCAGAAAACTCTTCGCAGGAGTTTGTCTGTCTGCGTTGTGTATCGCCTTGCCCTTGGCCGCCCAGGAATCCCGCGGCGCCATCACGGGCCGTGTCAGCGATACCAGCGGAGGCATGATCCCCGGCGCCAGCGTTGTCGTCACCAACACCGCGACCAACGAAGCCCGCCGTCTCACATCGAACGAAACCGGCTACTACGAGGCCAACTTCCTCGAACCTGGCCCCTACTCCGTCGCCGTTGAATCCGGCGGTTTCAAACGGTTTGTCCGCACCGGGATCACCGTCAATGTCAGCACCCGTCTCGAAATCAACGTCACCCTCGAAGTCGGCGGCGTGGCCGAGACCATCGAAGTCACCGCCGAGGCCCCTCTGCTTGATACCACCTCCGCCTCCGGTGGCCGCGTTCTCGATTCGAACGCGATCGTCAACCTGCCGTTCTCGGACTTGAACCCGTTCGCGCTGACCGCTCTCGCCCCCGGCATGCAGTGGACCGGCCAGCCTGAATACCGCCGCCCGTTCGACAATGGCGGCACGTCGGCCTTCAACACCATGGGCGGCGTCGGCCAGAACGAATACACCATCGACGGCATGACCGTCACCGGCACCGGCCGCCGCGTCGGTTTCACCCCCCCGGCCGATTCGGTCACCGAGTTCAAGCTCGAGACCTCGAACTTTGACGCCAGCCAGGGCTTCAC
>DNFG01000361.1 GCA_003487005.1 Bryobacterales bacterium | reverse complement strand
AACTCAGCTTCCTCGTTGGCGAGACCGCCATGCGTGAACTCCCCCTCAACGGCCGCAACTTCACCGACCTCGCCCTGCTCACGCCCGGCGTCGCCGCCTTCCCCCACCGCGACGGCGGGTCCGTCGTCGCCCACGGCCTCGCCATGTCCATGAATGGCCGCGACCCCCGCTCCAACGTCTATCTCCTCGACGGTACCCCCCAGAACGACTTCACCAATGCCCCCGCTTCCTCCGCCGCCGGCACCGCCCTCGGCCTCGAAGCCATCCGCGAATTCCGCGTCGAACTCAACGCCTACTCCGCCCAGTTCGGCCGCAACTCCGGCGGCCAGGTCAACGCGCTCACCAAGTCCGGCGGAAACGAATACCACGGCTCCCTGTTCCACTTCCTCCGCAACGATAACTTCGACGCCCGCAACTTCTTCGACCCCGCCAAACGCCCCGAATTCAACCGGAACCAGTTCGGCGGTTCCCTCGGCGGGCCCATCCGCCGTGAAAAGACCTTCTTCTTCGGCTCCTACGAATCCCTCCGCGAACGTCTCGGCCGCACCATTTCCACCGTCGTCCCCGATGCCAACGCCCGCCTCGGCATCCTCCCCGACGGCCCCGTCACCATCAACCCCGTCGTCCGCCCCTACCTCGACGAATTCCCCCTCCCGAATGGTCCCGCGCGCGGTGGCGGCCTCGCCCAGTACGCTTTCGGCTTCAATCAGACCCTCGATCAGCACTTCGGCCAGGGCCGCCTCGACCACTACTTCAACGGTCAGCACCAGTCCTTCGCCCGCTACACCATCGATGACGCCGCCCAGCGACTCCCCACCGATTACCCCCAATTCCCCCGCTCCTTCCTCTCCCGCAACCACTTTCTGACCCTCGAGCATCTCTGGGTCCCCTCCGCCCGGACCACCCACACCTTCCGCGGTTCCTTCGCTCGCACCCGCGTCGGCCAGGACGTCGAAGCCAACACCGCCACGACTCTCGACCCCTTCATCCCCGGTCGCGGCCTCGTTGGCAACATCGACATCGGCGGACTCCCCCGTTGGGGCCCCCAGACCTCCGTCAACGTCCAACTCGTCCAGAACCTGTTCGGCTTCGACTACGGCTTCACCCACACCCGCGGACGCCACCTGCTCAAGGCCGGCATCCTCGCCGAACGCTACCGCAACAACATGGTCAATCCCACTTTCTCTCTCGGGATTCAGACCTTCTCCAACCTCCGCTCCTTCCTCGAAAACCGCCCCTTGCGCTTCCTCGGCCTCCCCGCCGGCGGCGCCATCGACCGCTACTGGCGCTCCACCCTGATGGGCTTTTACCTCCAGGACGACTGGCGCGTCGCCCCCCGCCTGACCCTCAATCTCGGCCTCCGCTACGAGTTCGCCACCATGCCCCGCGACATCTATGGCCGCGATTCCGCCGTCCCCAACCTCCTCAGCGACACCCAGCCCACCGTCGGCCAGCTTTACCAGAACCCCACTTTCTCCAACCTTTCGCCCCGCGCCGGTTTTGCCTGGGACGCCCTCGGCAATGGCCGCCTCTCGGTCCGCGGCGGTTATGGCCTGTTCTTTAATACCAACAACATCCAGCACCTGATCGTCACTGTCACCAACCCCCCGGCCACCCCCCGCGTCATCGTCGCCGGCTCCACCTTCCCCGTCCCCAATCTCAGCGCCGGCGTCGCCAACTCCATCCGCCCCATCCAGTGGGATATCGAAAGCCCCCGGGTCCATGTCTACAACCTGATGACCGAATACCAACTCCCGGGCGACCTCCTGCTCTCTGCCGGCTTTGCCGGTTCCCGTGGTTCCCGACTCTGGCGCTCCGGCGACTGGAATACCGCCACTCCCGTCCGCCAACCCGATGGCACCCTCGTCTTCCCCGCCGGCGCTCCGGTTCGCAAGAACCCCAATTTCGGCGTCGTCGAACTCAAGTCCTCCGACGGCGATTCCTGGTACAACGCCGGCTTGTTCGAACTCCGCCGCCGCTTCGGCCGCGGTCTGATGCTCCAGTCCTCCTACACCTTCTCCCGGAACATCGACACCACCCAGGCCTCCACCTTCTTCAGCGACGCCACCAACGGCACCACCACCGCCTTCCCCGAATTCGAGGGCTTCAACTACAACAAAGGCCTCGCCGACTACCACGCCAAGCACAACTGGGTCTCCAACTTCCTCTGGAACCTCCCTCTCGGCCAGCATTTCCTCGCCAAAGGCTGGCAACTCGCCGGTATTTACTCCTTCCGCAGCGGCAACCCCCTCACCGTCTTCGTCCAGTCCAATCGCTCCCGTTCGCTCGCCCAACCCTCCCTTGGCCCCGGCATCGGCTTCGACCGTGTCTCCATGGCCCCCGGCTTCACCCACCAGTCGGCCATCCAGGGCGATCCCGCGCGCTGGTTCAACCCCGCCGCCTTCGCCCTCCCCCCCGCCGGACAGCTTGGCAACCTCGGCCGCGGCGCCCTCATTGGCCCCAATCTTCGTGCTTTTGACCTCTCCCTGATGCGCAATTTCCCCCTTCGCGCCATCAGTGAGCAGGCAAACCTCCAGTTCCGCCTCGAATCCTTCAACCTCGCCAACCGCGCCAACTTCGGCCCGCCCGCCCTCACCGCATTCGCCGGAACCGCCGTTCAGGAATTGCCACTTTCTTCGCTCGGATTCATCAGACAGACTGTCACCAGCGCCCGCCAACTCCAACTGGCGCTCCGCCTCTCATTCTGACCATCACCAAACCACACCATGACCCAAAGCATTGATTTTTGTTTCCCCTGCGTCATGGTGTGGTTTGGTGATGGT
>DNFG01000277.1 GCA_003487005.1 Bryobacterales bacterium | reverse complement strand
GCTCTTCCGATCTATCACGGCGGAAGAGGGTGTATCCGGCTGAGTCGAAACGGCCCATTCCGGTGATCTGGGTGAGTTCTCCTTCGAGTTTTTGGCGATCGATGGGCTGATTGCGGTCGGTGGCGATGGTGTTGATGAGGGCTTCGCGGCGCCTGGGGGCGAGGCTGCCGTCGACCTGAATGAGTTCAGGGCGGATGTCGTTGGGGCGGCGAAGGGCGGCGCGTTGTTCGCGGTATTGGCGGTAGTCCTGTTCGGAGAGTTGGAACTGGGCGAGCATCCGCTCTTTCTGTTGTGCGGCCTGGTAGCCGCGTTCGAGGAGTTCGGGCCAGCGGAGGTAGTCACCGGAGGTGATGCCCTTGAGGTCGGGCATGAGAACGAGGTCGGCGAGGCCGAGGTTGCGGCGCTCATTCTCGATGATCATGACGCTGAGGCTGCGGCGGGCGACGCCGAAGAGGGTGGCGAGTTCGTCGGCGCTGGGTTTGGGCAGATCGAGGGCGACGGCGATGACGACATCGGCGCCCATGCGGCGGACGGCTTCGACGGGGAGGTTATTGAGGGCGCCGCCGTCGATGAGGAGCATGCCGTCCTTGCGGACGGGGGCGAAGACGCCGGGCAGGGACATGGTGGCGCGGAGAGCCTCGGGCAGGGAGCCCTGGTCAAAGACGACTTCGCGGGCGTTGACGAGATCGACGGCGACGCAGCGGAAGGGCGTGGGGAGGTCGTTGAAGGAGGCAAGGTCGCCATACTGGGCGGCGAAACGGCTGATGAGGAGGCTGACGCCCTGACCGCTGGAGAGTCCGGAGGGAAAGCGGAGGCGGCGTTTGAAGCCAAGTTCGATGGTATTGGGGTATTCGCGCTGGTCTTCCTTGCGGCGGAAGGAGAGATGGCGGAAAGGGACGGAGACCTGGAGGGCTTCGTTCCAGTCGATATGGGCGATGAAGTGTTCGACTTCGGCGGCGTCGCTGCCGGTGGCGTACATCCCGCCGATCAGGCCGCCCATCGAAGTGCCGGCGATGAAGTCTATGGGGATGCGGTTCTGTTCGAACCATTTGAGGACGCCGACGTGGGCGAGTCCGAGGGCGGAACCGCCGGCGAAGGCGACGCCGATTTTGGGGCGGGGCCGGGGCGTCTGCGCCGGGCAGTGCAGGGCGAGGACGAGCAGCAGCAAGAGAGAGCGGCGCATTATCGAGTGGCGGCGAATCCGTAACCCTATGCTAACCTGAGGCATTCGATGATTGTTCAAGACCCCCGGGCCGGGGTGTGGACGCCGGAATCCTGGCGCGCACTGCCCGCCCTGCAACAACCCGTTTATCCCGATCCGGCCGCATTGGAACAGACATTGGCGGAATTGCGGCAATTGCCGCCGCTGGTGACGAGTTGGGAAGTGGTGTCGCTACGCGAGAAACTGGCAGGGGCGGTGCGCGGCGAGGCTTTCGTGCTGCAGGCGGGCGATTGCGCGGAGCGATTCGCGGACTGCACACCGCGTCGAATTGCGAACAAGCTGAAGGTGCTGGTCCAGATGAGCCTGGTGCTGGTGCTGGGGGCGAAATTGCCCGTGGTGCGGATCGGGCGGTTCGCGGGGCAGTACGCGAAGCCGCGATCGGACGATTTCGAGACGCGCGAGGGCGTGAAATTGCCTTCGTACCGGGGCGACATCATCAACGGGCCGGAGTTTACGGCCGAGGCGCGGACGCCGGACCCGGCGCGCCTGCTGCGGGGCTTCGAGCGTTCGGCGATGACGCTGAACTTCGCGCGGGCCTTGGCGAAGGGCGGGTTCGCGGACCTGCATCATCCCGAGTATTTCGACCTGGACTGGAGCGCGCGCTCGGCACAGGCCGAAGACTACCGGAGGCTGGTGGAGACGATCACCGAGAGCCTGCGGTTCATGGAAAACGTGCTGGGGGTGAAGGCGGGCGAGACGGACCGGATCGACTTCTTCACGTCGCACGAGGCGCTGCATCTGGGCTTCGAGGAGGCGCAGACGCGGCAGGTGCCGCACCGGCCGGGGTATTTCGATCTGACGGCGCATTTTCCGTGGCTGGGGGTCCGGACGGCTGACCCGGATGGCGCGCATGTCGAGTTTTTGCGCGGAATTGAGAACCCGATTGGGGTGAAAGTGGGGCCAACGACGCCTCCGGAACAGTTATTGAGGCTGCTGGATGTGCTGCATCCGCAGAATGTGCCGGGGCGGCTGACGCTGATCCACAGGTTTGGGGCGGGGAAGATCGAGGCGGGGTTGCCGGGGCTGATCCGGGCGGTGCAGGCCGACGGGCGGAATGTGTTGTGGATCTGCGATCCGATGCACGGCAACACGCGGGCGGCGTCGAACGGGTACAAGACGAGGGATTTCGAGGAGATCCGGCGGGAACTCGATCTCGCGTTCGACCTGCATGCCGGGCTGGGCAGCCGGCTGGGCGGGGTGCACGTCGAAATGACGGGCGAGAACGTGACGGAATGCACCGGGGGCGCGCGGGGGCTGGATGAATCGGATCTGCCGCGCGCGTACGAGACGATGGTGGACCCGCGGTTGAACTACGAGCAGTCGCTGGAGATCGCGTTTCTGGTGGCGGCGAAGATGGCAAAACTGCGTCTGAACTGCGATTAATGGTCGTTTTATGCACGATCTGGCTGCTGGCTGGCGCTTTTGTGGAGGGCCGGCCGGCGCCGGAATGTGCCGGGCGGGAGGTGGCGGCGCTGTTCGCGGACGCCGGGGAGGCGAAGGCGGAGCGAAGGTGGTCGGACGAGGGGGCGGAGATCTGGCGGCGTGAATTGCGGCGGGGGGAGTGGGCGTTCGTCCTGATGAATCGCGGGGAGCGAGTGGTGTCGATCGATGTGATCTGGAAGGAGCACGGGTTGTCGGGATCGCCGCGGGTGCGTGACGTGGGCCGGGGCGAAGACCGGGGGAAGGTCCATGCAGGATTCGCGGAAAGGGTGGAGCCCGGCGAGGCGGTTTTGCTGCGCGTGAAGCCGTGACAAGGGCTTCCGCGGTGGAAAAGATGTCAAAGTTTACCCAGATGAGCGGTGTTTGAGCCGCCTGCGGGTTTATCCGGGAGACAGGGGGTAGTTGAGGGTGTCGCGGAGCCAGTCTCCGTTTTGGGCGACCTGGGCGTTGAGGGTCTGGAGGAGGCGATCGCGGTGGTCGAAGAGGCGGTAGCCGGCGCGGGGGCGGAGGTAGCCGCGGGCTTTGGGCTGTTCCATGAAGAGGGCGTCCTCGCCTTTTTCGGCGGCGAGGGCTTCGTAGCGGCGGCGGTTGTCGAGGAGGGCTTTGACGAGGAAGGGGAGGAGGGCGGAGTAGTCGCCCTGCATGGATTCGGTGGTCTGTTGATAGACGTCTTTGTCCACTTTGCCCCAGGTGACGGCTTCGGCGGGGAAGCAGGAGGAGAGGGAGCCATCGGTGACGGGGGAGGAGACGATCTGGACGTCGAAGTGGTAGCCGCGGACGTCGGGGAGGCCGAGGATCTGGCCGAGGGCGGGTTCGGGCTGGAGGTTGAAGTTCTTGGGGACGCCGCCGCCGAGGATGAAGGTGCCGAGGGCGTGGGCCTCGTTCTCGAACAAGCCCCAGTAGTGGTAGGCGCAGGATTCAAAGACTTCGGCGTGGATGTCGAGTTCGAAGTCGTAGGCGGGCAGGAGGCCGGCCTGTTTCATGGCCCATAACTTCATGGAATTGAGGAAGATGGAGCCGTCGCCGGGGGCTCCGACGAAGAAGGGGATGGCGAGGCGGTGGCAGGCGGCGAGCAGGCCGGTCTGGACGCCGTTGCGGGTTTCGAGATCGTCAAGATAGCGGCCGAGGAGGAAGCGGAACTCGGTGCCGGTCATTTTGCGCTGAAATTCGGGGCGTTGGAGGATGGCGGAGAAGAAGCGGTCCTGATCGAGGAGGATGTCTTCGTCGAAGGCCATGTCGGTGACGCGGATGGTGCGTTCATCGCGGAGGGCGGCATCGTCGCCGAAGATGGGGACTTCGTGGATGGGATCGCGGTGTCCGGTGAGGGAGCGGTGGCCGTCGTGGTAGCACATGGCATCGGTACCGGAGAGGTAGGCGACCCAGCCGGTTTCGAGGAGGGGAATGAGCCAGGTCTGGTGCTGGCCGGAGACGGTGACGGGTCCGGCGAGGGCGAGGGTCAAGGGGACGCCGGCGCCGATGGCGGTATCGAGGATGGAGTAGATGCGGCGAAGATAGGCGCCGCCGAAGGCGGGGAGGCAGTGGCGGAAGAGGTCGTCGAGGGTGTCGACTTCGTCGACGCGGCGGGTGCGGACGGTGGGACGGCGGTGGAGGGGGCTGGCGGGGGGGTGGGTTTGTGGGGGGGGGGGGGGGGGGGGGGGGGGGGGGGGGGGGGGGGGGGGGCGCGCGGGGGGGGGGGGGGGGGGGGGGGTTTTTGTTTTGTTTTTTTTTTTTGTGTGTTGGGGTGGCGGGGTTGGGCGTGAGAAG
>DNFG01000381.1 GCA_003487005.1 Bryobacterales bacterium | reverse complement strand
GGGTTTCGGGGACGGGTTTCGGGGACAGTACACTCAATCACTTCACCTCGAATCCGAGTGCCCTCGGCAACAGCCAGCACCCGAACCGAACGGGGCAATTCGCCCGCCATGTTCTCTCAATCCAACAGGATGAGTCGCTCGCCAAAACGGTCACCGGGTTGATCGCCGAACACTCAGCCCCGCCCCCAGGAAGGAGTCTGGTGATTGAGTGTACTGTCCCCGAAACCGCCCAAACCGCCCGAAACCGCGAAACCCCGAAACCCGAGTGTACCGTCCCCGCCCCCCCCTGCGACCTGAGTAGGATTTGGCGATTGAGCGTACCGTCCCCTAATTCTGTCCGCTACTTCTTTCTAGAGGCTTGGCAGTGTAGAGAACGCAAATCCTGGAGTGAAGCGCAGTAGAAGTGGGGAGAACAACTGCCCGTTCGCCGAGAGCTTCAAATTGAATAGGCCATAGTTGCTGCCAGCAGGGTTCAACTGAAACGCCCTCTTGTTCAACGCTGGGATTGTAATCGACCTAATCTCGGATACCATGCCCGTGTCCCTCAGGATCTCCATAGTGATGGTAATCGGGTGCGGATTCGGATTCGCGATCGCCGCGCCGGTTACAATTCCATCGCCTTCATCGCACGCATAGAGCGCTTCCGTAGTAAGATACTTCTCCAGCAATGAAGAGCTCTCCTTATCTTCCCTGCCCGTAACCACCTGACGAAAGACAACATATCCCTTTACGCCCACCGGCAACTTGCCTCGAAACCATCCTTGCTGCAGCGGTCCACCGGTCCGAAGTGGAAAAGCAATCGCTTTACGTTGAGCAACTGCAATATCGACGGTGTTCGAGGCTGTACCGGAGAGCGGGAGACTGAGAGGCAAGCCTTCATCGGAGAAGAACTCAAGCTTCAGAGTCTGGGGCGTTTGGCTGGTGTTAAGCAGGTAAACGACAGTCTCCCAGCCGCCGCCAAGGACAACTTGTGGAAACACAGAGTATTCGTTCACATTTTCAGAAGGGGCTTGCGTCACGACTTGGAATGAGTGCGGAAGACTGCGCAGATCCAAAGCATTGCCGGCAAGATCCCATAACATGAGTGCTTCAAGTCGATATGTGCCAGCGGGAAAGAATGCCGGCAAAGACTGGTTCACCTCGTAAGTGCCATTGAGGGGGCTTCCCTGAACACGGGCTTCGGGGCCGAAAGATAGGTTAACGAAAGGGGTGGGTGAGGAGCCACGAAACACAATGGTACCCCGATGAAACCCGGAGAGATTATCTGTGATGGTCAAGCGGACGCGAAGTGTGCCAGGGGCGGCTCCACTGACGACCTCTGGTGTAAGCACTTGCAAGGAGGAATATGCTGGCGGACTTGAGTCGCTCTGCGCCATTGCCGACGTTATCAAGCAGAACAATCCAGCGCAGACGAGGAAATGCCACACCCGTTGTTGCATGATCGTACAATATATTACCCTGGAATCACGCGTCAAATTGATTTCAGGATTTCAGGGACAGCATACTCAAACACCTCACTCCCGCACACCATGACCGCCCCGCGCACTGTTGGTGCCTGAACCCGCCGCAAAATCCCCCTACCGCAGCCCAACCCCCTTCACAATCCGCTCCGCCCCCAAATACGGCTGCAGCGCCTCCGGCACCACCACCGACCCATCCGCCTGCTGGTAATTCTCCAGAATCGCCACCCACGTCCGGCCCACGGCCAGACCACTCCCATTCAGCGTGTGCGCCGCCTCCGTCTTCTTCCCGGTCCGGACCCGGATCCCCGCTCGCCGCGCCTGAAACGCCTCGAAATTCGAACAGCTCGAAATCTCCTTGAACTCGTTCAGCCCCGGCAGCCACACCTCCAGGTCGTACGTCTTCGCCGAACTGAAGCCCATGTCGCCCGTGCACAGCAGCATCCGCCGGTACGGCAACCCCAACCGCTCCAGCACCTGCTCGGCCGACGCCGTCAGGTCCTCCAGCGCCTGCTGGCTCTGGTCCGGCCGCGTGAAATTCACCAGTTCCACCTTCTGAAACTGGTGCTGCCGGATGATCCCGCGCACGTCGCGCCCGTGGCTGCCCGCTTCGCTGCGGAAGCACGGCGTGTACGCGCACAACCGGATCGGCAGCGCGTCGCCCTCCAGCGTTTCGTCGCGGAACAGGTTCGTGACCGGCACTTCCGCCGTCGGAATCAGCCAGTAATCCGTCCCTTCCAGCTTGAACAGATCCTCCGCGAACTTCGGCAGTTGACCCGTCCCGAACAGGCTCGCCGAATTCACCACGAACGGCGGCAGCACCTCCGTGTAGCCGTGCTCGCGCGTGTGCAGATCGAGCATGAAATTGATCAGCGCCCGCTCCAGTTTCGCCCCCAGCCCGGCATAGACCGCGAACCGCGCGCCCGTGATCTTCGCCGCCCGCTCAAAATCCAGAATCCCCAGATCCGGCCCCAAATCCCAGTGCGCTTTCGGCGCGAAATCCATCGCCCGCGGCGTGCCCCAGCGCTTCATTTCCGCGTTATCGGCGGCATCGCGCCCCGCCGGGACGCTCTCGTGCGGCACATTCGGAATCGACGCCAGTTGCAGCCGGAAATCCTCGTCGATCAGTTTGACCTGCTCGTCCAGCGCCGTGATCTTGTCGCCCATCGCGCGCACTTCCGCCTGCAGCGCTTCGGTGTCTTCGCCGGCCTTCTTGCGCTTGCCGATCTCCATGCTCTGGGCGTTGCGCTGCGCCTTCAGCGTCTCGGTCTCGGTCAGCGCCGCCCGGCGGCGCGTGTCCAGTTCCCGGAAGGCGTCCAGGTCGAAACGGAAGCCGCGATCGGCCAGACGGGCGGCGATTTGGTCAAGATTCTGGCGAAAATAGCTAAGATCGTGCATGAGAAGGTCTCTCTGCGATTGTAGCGGACCCCCTCTCGCCAGGCGAGCACCCGCCCGCCATCCCGGTTTCCCGGTATGTCGCAAACCGTTTTCATCCGCTAAACTGACCCTTTGGGACTGTCTCGAATGGCCGCCACCAAAGCTCAGCTTGCCAACCCCGCCCCCGAGGCGCCCGCCCACCTCGGCCTCGACCGCGAACTCCTCCTCGCGGCCTTCCGGAACATGCAGATGTCGCGCCGTCTCGACGACCGCGAAGTCCTCCTCAAACGCCAGAACCGCATCTTTTTCCAGATCTCCGGCGCCGGCCACGAAGCCATCCAGACCGCCGCCGGCCTCCTCCTCAAACCCGGCCACGACTGGTTCCACATCTACTATCGCGATCGCGCCCTCGCCCTCGCCCTCGGCATCACCCCCGAGAACATGCTCCTCCAGAGCGTCGGCGCCGCCGCCGACCCGGCTTCCGGCGGCCGCCAGATGCCCTCCCACTGGTCCTCCCCCGACCTCCACATCTTCACCGGCTCTTCGCCCACCGGCTCCCAGTTCCTCCACGCCGTCGGCTGCGCCGAGGCCACCCGCTTCCTCAACCCCGATTCCGACGAAGTCACCCTCGTCACCACCGGCGACGGCGCCACCAGCGAAGGCGAATTCTGGGAGTCCATCAACGCCGCCTGCCTCCTCAAGCTCCCCCTGATTTACGTCGTCGAAGACAACGGCTACGCCATCAGCGTCCCCGTCGAAGCCCAAACCCCCGGCGGTTCCATCTCTGCCCTCCTCGCCGGCTTCCCCGACCTGCTCGTGCTGAACTGCGACGGCAACGACTTCATCGACTCCGCCCGCGCCCTCCAGCACGCCATCCTCCATGCCCGCGCCGGTGCCGGACCCGCTCTCGTCCACGCCCGCTGTACCCGCCCCTACTCCCACTCGCTCTCCGACGACGAACGCCTCTATAAAACCCAGGCCGAGCGCGATGCCGAAGCCGCCGTCGATCCCGTCATCAACTACCCCCGCTGGCTGATCAACGAAGGCCTTCTCGACGAGCACGCCTACCGCCGGATGTGCCACGAAATCGACGTCGAAATCCAGGAAATCACCGAAAGAGTGCTCAAAGCCGAGCCTCCGAAGCCCGAAACCGCCCTCCTCTATCTCTATAGCCCCACGGTGGACCCGACCGGGCCGGATTTCGAGGCCGAACCGCAATTCAGCGGCGAACCCCGGACGATGATCGATTCCATCAACCAGACCCTCCGCGAGGAACTGGCCCGGAACCCGCAAATGGTTGTATTTGGGGAAGATGTCGCCGATTGCAGCCGCGAGGAGAACCTCGCCGAAGTCAAAGGCAAAGGCGGCGTTTTCAAGGCCACCCACGGGCTTCAGCGCGAGTTCGGCTCCCGCCGCTGTTTCAATACCCCGATCGCCGAAGCCGCCATCGTCGGCCGCGCCACCGGCATGGCGTCGCGCGGCATGAAACCGGTCGCCGAGATTCAGTTTTTTGATTACATCTGGCCCGCCATGATGCAGATTCGAGATGAGTTAGCCAACATCCGCTGGCGCTCGAACAACGGCTGGGGCGTGCCCATCGTCATCCGCGTTCCCATCGGCGGATACCTGAATGGCGGCTCGATTTACCACTCCCAATCCGGCGAAGTCGCCTTTACGCACATCCCCGGTTTGCGCGTTGTGATGCCTTCGAATGCTTTGGATGCTTGCGGGCTTTTGCGGACCGCGATTCGGTGCGACGACCCGGTTCTGTTCCTCGAACACAAGCGACTGTACCGGGAACCGTACAACCGGTCGCCCCACCCCGGACCCGACTTCACGGTGCCGTTCGGGCGCGCCAAAGTCGTCAAACCGGGCGCCCATTTGACCATCGTGACCTACGGAATGACGCTTCAGAAGTCACTTTTTGCAGCAACCCAGATCGAGAACCGGAATCCGGGCAAAACCGTCGAAGTGATCGACCTCCGCTCGCTCGCGCCCTTCGATATGGAGACCATCGCCGCGAGTGTGAAGAAAACTTCACGTCTGCTGGTGGTCCATGAAGACACCCTCAGCTTCGGCTATGGTGCTGAAATCGCGGCACTTGCGGCCGATCAACTGTTCGAGTATCTGGACGCCCCCATCCGCCGCGTCGCCGCCCAGGACACCTGGGTCGGCTACTCGCCCGTCCTCGAAGACGCGATCCTCCCCCAAACCGAAGACATCCAGAAAGCCGCCGAAACCCTGCTCGCCTGGTGATCCGGCATTGTCTATTGTACGTATACAATAGACAATATCAGGGGTCCAGTTTACTCTCGAACCCGGTGGACGTCGGTCGCCTGAAAATCCGATCCCTTGAAGAGCAGTGGTTCGCCGCTGCTTTCCGCGAGCGCGTAAGCGGCACAATCACCGAAGTTCAGTCCGGCCGGGTGCCGGCCTTTTCCGAATCTCCTGAAGGCAACCCGGGCGATCATTAGCTGTTCACGGTCGAAGGGAACGACTTCGATGGAGGCACGCTGAACGAACAGGTCGAGTTGGGTGGGTGCATCGACGGGATCCCTGCTTTCGAGCACCATCGACGCTTCGAGAAGAGAAACGGTGGAGATGATGCAGTGTGGATCATCTTCGATCAGTTTCAAAAACTCAGCCCGTTCGGGTTCATCGCGCAGGATGGCGATGATGGCGGAAGTGTCGAGCGTCATCGCGTCGGGATTCCGAATTCGTCGTAGCCAAGTACTTCGTCGTCGCTGAGTTTGGAGTCGCGCTGTCCACTGGCGCAGCGCAAGGCGATGGCAGTCAGTTCGTCGGAGAGCGAACGCCCGCTTCTGGCGCGGCGTAGTCGCTGGTAGCGTTCATCGACGGCCACGCGGATGGCCTCGGTCAGGGACTCACCGGTCAGATCTGCCAGTTTGCGGGCGAGGGCCTCGGTCTGGTCGTTCTTGATACTGATGGGCATCAGATTCTACCTTTCTTTAATGCTATCATGAAAGGTAGAAAGCGCCAGTTATCCACCGCTCGTGTCCCGCAGGCCGGCGTGGCGGGCCCAGTCGAGGGACTGGCGGTATTCGGTGGTGTTGAGGCGGCGGTTGAGGGCGGGGAAGTGGCGGGGGCGGGGGGGGGGGGGGGGTTGGGCCCTAGATCGGGAGAGAGGGGGGTAGGGGAAGGGGGGAGAGTTCGGGGGGGGCCCCGTTCTTTAAAAAAAAAAAAAAAGATGGGGCGAAGTCGAACAACGAAGAGACCACGTGAGTCAGCGTACTCTTCTACTTCTATCCTATAGTGCGAGTATC
>DNFG01000363.1 GCA_003487005.1 Bryobacterales bacterium | reverse complement strand
CTTCCTTCCGGACCTGGCGGGGTTCGCAGTCTCCTGTTGCACGGAGCCCGGAGCCTGACAATTCACGATGATAGCACGAGCCGGAAGTGGAGCGGGAAGGAACCATCCTGAGATATAATTCAGATTCAAACATCTGAATCTGTGGACTCTTGCGCGCGACCCCTTTCGCGGCCATACTGAAGGAGATTCGCAGATCTTATACAGGAGCCCGGCATGAAGAAGTTGATCGACGGATTCGTTCGCTTCCGGCAGGAGATCTACCCCGGAATGCAGCCACTGTTCCAGATGCTGGGCGGCGGCCAGCATCCGAGAGCGCTGTTCATCACTTGCGCTGACTCCCGGATTGACCCGTCACTGCTGACCCAGGCGGACCCGGGCGACCTGTTCATCTGCCGCAACGCGGGCAACATCGTGCCGCCGTACGGCGACACCCAAGGCGGTGTTTCGGCGACGATCGAGTATGCCGTGCAGGCGCTGTCCGTTCCTCACATCATTCTGTGCGGACACTCCGACTGTGGTGCGGTGAAGGCGATGATGCACCCGGAGAAGTTGACTTCGATGCCAACGGTGGCGATGTGGCTGAATTTCGCCGAATCGGCGCGGCGCGTGGTGTTGGACGGCAATCCGGGCGGGGATGAAGACGCGCTGGTCGAGGCGATGACGTACGAAAACGTGCTGCTGCAGATCATGCATTTGAGCACGCACCCGTCGGTGGCATCGGCGCTGGCGCGGGGGACGCTGAAGTTGCACGGCTGGGTCTACAATATTCAGCGCGGCCAGGTGGAGGCATTCAGTCTGGAGGAAGGGCGATTCGTGGAATTGACAAACGAATCGATCGAGCACATGCCTGACGCGACGCCGCGTATCCGGCGGGCGACGTATTATCCCGCTTCTTCGAGGACGTCCGCATGAGTGAGAAGCGTGGAATGCCGCCGCAGATGAGCGATTTCGTCGCTTCGATCGTGGTGTTTCTGGTGGCTCTGCCACTGTGTCTTGGCATTGCGATTGCGAGCGGCGCGCCGCCGGCGGCGGGGTTGGTGGCGGGGATTGTGGGCGGGTTGATCGTGGGTTCGATGGCGGGGTCGCCGCTGCAGGTGAGCGGGCCGGCGGCGGGTCTGGTGGTGCTGGTTTGGGAACTGATCCAAAGCTTCGGATTGCAGACCTTGGGCGTGGTGGTGCTCTGCGCAGGTCTGATTCAGGCGGCGGGAGGGTTATTGGGAATTGGACGCTGGTTCCGGGCGGTTTCGCCGGCGGTGGTGAACGGGATGCTGGCGGGGATCGGCATTCTGATCTTCGCCTCGCAGTTTCACGTGATGGTGGACGATTCTCCCCGTGCGAATGGCATTTTGAACTTGCTGTCGATTCCCGAGGCGGTCTACAAGGGCATCTTCCCGGTGGATGGCAGCAGCCATCACATTGCGGCGGTGGTGGGAATGATCACGATTGTCTCGCTGCTGATGTGGAACCGGTACAAGCCGGAAGCGCTGAAGTTGATTCCGGGCGCTCTGGTGGGGGTGGTGATCGCCACCGGCCTGGCGACGTTCATGCAGTTGCCGATCCGTTACGTGCAACTCCCGGAGAAGTTGTGGGAGGCGATCGAATTCACGCCGCTGAGCGCATTTTCGGTGCTTTCGAATCCCGCGGTACTGGTGGCGGTGGTGGGCATGGCGTTTGTTGCCAGTGCGGAAAGCCTGCTTTGCGCGGTGGCGGTGGACCGGCTGCATACGGGGCCAAGGACGAATTTCGACCGGGAACTGCTGGCGCAGGGCGTCGGTAACACGGTTTGCGGCTTCCTGGGCGCGCTGCCCTTGACGGGGGTGATCGTCCGCAGTTCGGCCAACTTGCAGGCGGGTGCGACCACCCGGCTTTCCGCGATTCTTCACGGCGTCTGGCTGCTCCTGCTGGTGGCGACACTGCCGTTCGTGCTTGAGCGGATTCCGATTTCGGCGCTGGCCGCGATCCTGGTCCATACGGGCTACAAGCTGGTGAACCTGGACAACGCCCGGCAGGTGAAGCGGTATGGCTGGCTGCCGTTCGGTATTTATCTGGCGACGATCATCGTGATTGTGGCGAAGGACTTGCTGACCGGCATCATGGTGGGGCTGGTGCTCTCGATTGCCAAGCTGGTGTTCAAGGTGACGCGGCTTTGGGTCCGGGTCGAGCCGGGCGAGGGCAACCGGGTGGACGTGTACATCGAAGGCGCGGCCACGTTCCTCAAGCTGCCGACATTCGCCCATGCGCTGGAGCGCATCCCGGCCGGGAGCGTCGTGCACCTGCATGTGCAACGGCTGATGTACATCGACCATTCCTGCATGGACCTGCTGCGGAGCTGGGAGAAGCAGCAGGCGGAGGCGGGAACGAAGCTGATCGTGGAATGGAGCGAGTTGAACCGCCGCTACCATGCCCCGATGTCGCTGACGCGGGTGGCCTGAAGCGTCCGGCCGCGAGGGCAGGGCGTTCTTCATTCCGCGCGACAATGAAGGTGTGATCCACTCCATCATCTTCGATCTCGGCCGCGTCCTGATTCCCTTCGATTTCGATCGCGCATATAAACAAATGACCGCCCGGTGCGGACTGAGTACGGATCAGATTCGCGCGAGGCTGCACGCGGCCGGCATCGTGCCCGAGTATGAAAGCGGCCGGATCGAGTCGCGCGATTTCGTCGCCCAGGTGGGGAAGATTCTGGACATTGCGCTCAGCTACGAGGAGTTCTGCGAGATCTGGAGTTCGATCTTCCTGCCCGAGACGCTTGTGCCGGAAAGCTTCATCCAGGCTCTGCGGCGGCGTTACCGGATGGTGCTGTTGTCGAACACGAACGACATTCACTACACCATGCTGGAACAGCGTTATGCGATTCTCAGCCACTTCGACGCCTACACGCTCTCGCACAAGGTGGGCGCAATGAAACCGGAGCCGGCGATCTATGCGGATGCGGTGGGGAAGGCGCAATGCGCGCCCGGCGAGTGTTTTTTCACTGACGATATGCCTGAATACGTGGAGGGGGCCCGGCGGTTTGGGATCGACGCGGTGCGCTTCGAGGGGTATGAACCGCTGCAGCAGGCGATGCGTGCCCGCGGAATCGAATGGGACTAGAGCAGGGTCTCGTCGATCGCGCCCGCGAAGGCGCCATTGGACGCGGTCTCCGCGGCGGGCTTGCCATCGAGGTAAGCGGCGAGCGAAGCGGGTGAACCGTCGAACAGGGTGTCGACCAGTTCCTTCACCGCGAGTGAGCGAACCTGCTCGCGCGACAGAATGGGCGTATAGAGGAACGAGCGGCCCACTTTCCGGCGGGTGACCGCCTGCTTGCGCGCCAGACGGTCCAGCATCGTCATCACGGTGGTGTAGGCCAGGGGCCGGCCGGGTTCGAGGTGGCCGCGCACCGCCTGGACATTCGCCTCGCCGAGGGTCCATAGGGCGCGCAGGCACTCGAGTTCAAGCGGAGGAGGGATTTCGCGAGACGCGCGGGCCTTTCGCACTACTTGCCGCCCTCCGGAAACAGGCTCATCAATTTGTCCGCCATCACGGTTTTCGATCCCGGTCTGGCCGCGGGGGCGGGCTTCGGCGGCGTCGCGGGCGGCGGTTGCGGAATCCCGTTGAGATAACGGTCGGTGTCCAGGATGTAGCGTTCGATCGCGGGCACGTAGGAGGTCCACTCGACGCCCTGAGGCCGGTGGCGCTCGATGGTGGACCGCATCAACTCCATCTTCGAGTCCATGTTGTCGAGTTGATGCAGCAGCATCGCCTCGGGGAAGACCGGGAGTTTGGGGGAACCGAACTCCAACTGGCCGTGATGGCTCAGGATCAGGTGCTCGAGCAGATTGCGCAGCTTGTCGGGAAAGCCGGGCGGGTATTTGTCCGCCAGCATCCGGAGTGCGATCTGGATGTGGCCGATCAGTGAGCCTTCGGTGGTGTAGTTGAAGCTGCGGGCGTAGCTGAGTTCGCGGATCTTGCCGATATCGTGGAGTACGACTCCGGCCAGCAGCAGGTCCTGGTCGATGAACGGATAGTGACGCGCGGCGTCGCGGGCGAGCGAGGCGAGCGAAAGCACGTGTTCAATCAGGCCGCCCAGCCAGTTGTGATGAATCGCCTTGGCCGCGGGTGCGCGTTTGAACGATTCCGCGATCGCGGCGTCCGCGAACACGTTTTCGAGCAGACCGCGCAGGTGGGCGTTATCGAGCGAAGCGATCAGCGCCTGCAACTCGGCGAACATCTCCTCCGGATCGCGCTTCGAGGCGGGGAGAAAATCGGCCAGGTCCACCTCGCTGTCGTCCACCCGCGCGAGGCGATGGACGGTCAACTGCAGCTTGTTCTGGTAAAGCTGGGTTTCGCCGCGCACGCGAATGAAGTCGTCGCGCTCGAAGGTATCGAGAATGTCCGCGACGTTGTCCCACATTTTGGCGTCGATATCGCCCGTGCGATCAATAAGAGTCAATGCCAGGTACGGCTCACCCGTCTTTTTCTGGCGGACGTCCTTGGACTGCACGAGGAACAGCCCGTTGACCTGCTGGCGGGGTTCGAGGCTGGCGACGGTCGGTGACTTCATGACAGACGCGGCCTAGCGGCTCGTGCTCTTTCCCGAACTTGCGACGTTCGTGCCGGGCACGGGCACCATCCAGAGCAGGCGGCGGCGGCGGATCTGGCTCATCACTTCTTCCTTGGAGACGGTTTCGGGGCGCAGCATGGCGGGGTCGGTCCAGGCGGTGTCCTTGCCCGGGGCGGCCCCGGTATCCACCCAGCCTTCGCGGATTTCGAGAAAGGCTTCCTGCCGGAGTTGAGTCAGATACTCGCGGATTCTCGGCCGGACCCGGGGTTCGAAGAGCTTTTCGCGGACTTCGTTTTCGACTTCCTCCAGTTCGGCCTGACCTTCGCGGTGCTGCTGCGTGACCTGGAAGATGATAAACCCCGCCCCGACTTTGATGACGTCGGTAATGTGGTTGCGTGGCTTGTCCCAAACCTGGCTCGCGATGGCCGGGTCGAGCGCCATCGTGCCCTGCCGTTCGAACGGCGGCAGCGCACCGCCCTCCTGGGCCGTCACCGAGTCGGAATTGTCCCGGGCCAGTTCAGGGAACCGCTCGCCGCGGCGGGCGCGCGCCAGGAGTTCCGTCGCCTTCTTCTCGGCCTCTTCCGGGGTTCGTCCTTCATTGGCGACGAAGATCTCGCGCAGGAAAATCCGTTCTTTCCAGATCGGAAGAGC
>DNFG01000482.1 GCA_003487005.1 Bryobacterales bacterium | reverse complement strand
AGCCACCAGATCCGCAGCCCGCAGGTACCGCAACGGCAGCGTCGTCTTCAGCAGATCCGAACCCAGCACCGCTCCTTCCTTGCACAACGACCGGAACAGCGCCTTCGCAATGTCCTTCGCCATCTTGTGCAACCCCTTGCCCGCGTCCCCCGCCGACAACTCCTGATGCTTGTGGTCGTAACAGTCCGTCAAATCCACCTGGCACGTCCGCATGATCGCCAGCCTCTGGTACACCTCATGCAGCGTGCTCACCTCCAGTCCCCAGTCCGACGGCACCCGCATCTGCCGCGCCAGCCCCGTCGACATCGCAAACTCCCCCGCCAGCCCATACCGGAAACTGTCCACATACCGCAAAAACATGTTGTTGATCCCGCAGTCGTACAGGCTCCGCACCAGCGGCGTCAGATACAACCGCGTCACCCGCCCGTTGAACTTGTGCGTGTACCGGGGATAAAATCCCTTCGCAAACTCAAACCGGTGCTTCGGCATCATCAGCGGGTAGATCAACCGCGCCAGCATCCGCCTCGTGTACGTGCGAATGTCGCAATCCTGCAGCGCGATCACTTCACAATCACCCTTCGCCATCAGATACCCGTACGCCAGCCAGCACGACCGCCCCTTGCCTTCCACCCCCGAACTCAACCCGTTCTCTTCCAGATACCCGAAGAAATTCTGCACCGGCGCGCTGTCCACCCAGATGATCGTCACCTCGGTCTTGAAATCCGCGAACAGATCCCGCACCTTCCGGTATTCCCGCTCCCCCGCCCGCGCCAGCACCAGCACGATTCGCCGCAGGTACGTCACCTGCCGCAACTCCTGCATGATCCCCTTCATCGCCGGAGTCTCGAACTCCGAATACAGCGCCGGGAGAACCAGCCCAATCCCGCGCGTCTTCGCGATCTGCTCCAACTCTGCTTCCAGATGAGGCAACCCGTCCCGGGTCAAGCCGTGGATCGTGGGAACCAGACCAGTTTGATAGAAATCGGCCATCGGCGCCTCCTCTCCCAAGTGTAGGAATTCACCTCCGCCTCAAGCTATCCCCATTATTCGGTAGCGACACCCCAGAAACACTGTACCGGAAATGCCATTCGATCGCTCTTCCCTTTTCTTTTCAATCACTTGAATTAATCAATCCAGAACCGCCCGGACGGTTTGCCGTCCTCCGCACGGCTCCCGGCCGCCGGCCCCAGTACCACATCACCCGCCAATTCAAATCTAACCACCTATCTCTTTCATTCTACGTCTCTTGCTCGTCATGATAACCACGTCCGAACCTTCACCCGGCCCGGTCCCCCCTTCAATCCCCCCCTGCCCTTCTGTACAATCAAGGTTTCTCGCCGGCTTTCGCCTCCAGAATGATCACCCATGCTGCCGCTTCTCCTGATCCTCCCCCTCATCGCCGCCGCGCCCGCCGCTTCCCAGCACCAGCCTTTCCCCGTCCATGATTCCCGCCCCGCCATCACCCACGGCCCCTACCTCCTCGCCCCCACCGAAACCAGCGTCACCGTTGTCTGGGTCACCGACACCCCCGCCCACTCGAAGGTCCTCTATGGCAAAAACGGCCAACTCGACCAGGTCGCCGAACCCCAGCACCATGGCCTCCGCCCCGTTGGTACCATCCACTCCGTCCGGATCGACGGCCTCGAACCCGGCGCCCGCTACCAGTACCGCGCCGTCTCCACCCAGGTCGTCAAAATGAAGTCCTACTGGCCCGAAAAAGGCCTCGACGTCGAAAGTCCCCTCTACTCCTTCACCCCCCTCGACCGCCGAAGCAATTCAACCGTCTTCTACGCCATCACCGACACCCACGCCAACCTCGACCGCATCGCCGGTCTCATGGAACTCGTCGACTGGAACGAAGCCGAATTCCTCGTCCACCTCGGCGATGCCTTCGACGCCGACTCCGCCGAAGTCATCTGGACCCGCGCCCTCGACCCCCTCGCCCGGGCCCTCTCCCACTCCAAACCCCTCTACTGGGTCCGCGGCAACCACGACGCCCGCGGCGCCGCCGCCCGCGAACTCGTCCACCACGTCCCCCTCCCCGAGGGCCGCTACTACTACGCCCGCGACCACGGCCCCGCCCACCTGCTCTTCCTCGATACCGGAGAAGACAAACCCGACGAAACCAACGTCTATTCCCGCCTGAACGCCTTCGACGAATACCGCCAGGAGGAACTCGCCTGGCTCCGCCGCCACGTCGCCACCAGCCACGCCCTCGCCTCCGCCCCCTTCCGGATCCTCTTCCTCCACGCCCCCAACTGGGGCTGGACCAACGGCTGCCAGCAGGAATGGGAAGACACCGCCCGCGCCGCCCGAATCGACCTCTCGCTCTCAGGGCACACCCACCGCTTCAACTACACGCCCCCAGCCGATCCCGCCACCGGACGCCACCGCCTCGTGCTCGCCCCCGATCAGGCCGCGCGCATCGAAATGACCCCGGAACGCCTCAAAATCACCGTTCTCGGCCCCAAAAAGCAGAAAATTGTCGAATTTGAAGTGCCCCGCCGGCCGCTTCAGCCCACCAGTTCGCCCGGCTCACTGATCCAGTAGTCCGGCTTGTGACGCGCCATCGCCTCGCGGTCGCCGTAACCCCACCCAACCGCGCACGTCTTCACCCCCGCCCGCCGGCCCGCTTCCATGTCCGGAGCGGCATCCCCCACCAGCAGGCAATCCTCCGGCCTGACCCCGAAATGCTCGATCGACCGCAAAATCACGTCCGGCTCCGGCTTCGATGGGAAGCCGTCCGTCCCCTGAACATGGTCAAAATACTGGATTAAATCGAACTGCGTCAGCACGTTCCGGGTCGTCTCCGATCCCTTCGTCGTCGCCGTGGACTTCCGCCCCCCCAGCGCCGCCAGCATCGGCTGAATCCCGTCGTAAACCCGCGTCGCAGTATGCCCGCGTCCCAGATAGATCGCCCGGTAATTCGCCAGAACCCGCTCGTGCTCCGCCCGCGAATACTGCGGCAACACCTGCTCGAACAGATCGAACAGATGGTACCCGATGAAGCTCTCCAGATAGGACTGCGCGAGACCGTTCACGCCCTCCTGGGCCAGAGCCTCGCGCACGGCGCCCGTGATATCGGCCGCTGAGTTCATCAGCGTGCCGTCCACGTCGAACAGGTAGACCGGAAATGGCGGAATCACGCGGGCTGCGGCCGTTCTCCGTCAATCAGTCCGGGATTGATCCGCGGCGTGCCCGACGTCTCGGGCCGCAACACCTGCTGCGCGTCGTCGGCTTCCACCGGCAACGCCGGCTCGGTGTCCGCCTTGCCTTCCAGCATCGCCTTCACCTCGGCGCCGTCCATCGCCTCTTTCTCCAGCAGGCGCAGCGCGATCTTCTCCAGCACATCGCTGTACTGCTCGATCAACTCCTCGGCGCGCTTGTACGCCTTCTCCACGATGTGCTTCACCGCTTCGTCGATCTTGATCGCCGTCGCTTCACTGTAGTCGCGATGCTGGTTGATCTCCCGGCCCAGAAAGATCTGCTCGTCCTTCCGGCCGTAACTCAGCGGACCCAGATCGCTCATCCCGTAATCGCACACCATCGCCCGGGCCAGTTCCGTCGCCTGTTCGATGTCGTTCCGCGCACCCGTGCTCAGCTTCTTCGTGTACCGCGCTTCGCCGATCCGCCCCGCCATGATCACGCACAACCGCGCAAACAACTGCGATTCGTTCCGGTTCAACACGTCGCCTTCCGGCAACTGCATCGTGATGCCCAGTGCCCGGCCGCGAGGGATAATGCTCACCTTGTGCAGCGGATCCGTCTCCGGCATCACCGCCGCAA
The DNA here is from genome assembly GCA_003487005.1 of Bryobacterales bacterium. Taxonomy (GTDB): domain Bacteria; phylum Acidobacteriota; class Terriglobia; order Bryobacterales; family Bryobacteraceae; genus PNKE01. The sequence goes on along the minus strand of DNFG01000482.1, from coordinate 1,132 downwards.
CCAGCGCGTGCCCGGCTTCGTGCCAGGCCGTGATTTTCTTGTCTTCCTCGGTCAGAATCATCGACCGCCGCTCGGCGCCCATCAGGACCTTGTCCTTGGCTACCTCGAAGTCGATCATCGTCACCACTTTGCGGTTCTGACGCGCCGCCAGCAGCGCCGCTTCATTCACCAGATTGGCGAGATCCGCTCCCGCAAATCCAGGCGTCCCGCGCGCGATCACCGACAGATCGATATCGTCGGACAGCGGAGTCTTCTTCACGTGAACCCGCAGAATCTGCTCCCGCCCCTTCACGTCCGGCAGGCTCACCACCACGCGCCGGTCAAATCGGCCCGGCCGCAGCAGCGCCGGATCCAGCACGTCCGGCCGGTTCGTCGCCGCCACCAGAATCACGCCTTCGTTGGACTCAAACCCGTCCATTTCCACCAGCAACTGGTTCAGCGTCTGTTCCCGCTCGTCATGACCGCCGCCCAGACCCGCCCCGCGGTGCCGGCCAACTGCATCGATTTCATCGATGAAGATGATGCAAGGCGCATTCTTCTTACCCTGCTCGAAGAGGTCGCGGACCCGGCTTGCGCCCACACCCACGAACATCTCCACGAAATCCGAACCCGAAATCGAGAAAAACGGGACATTGCCTTCCCCGGCAATCGCCCGCGCCAGCAGCGTCTTGCCCGTACCCGGAGGGCCCACCAGCAGCACCCCCTTCGGAATCCGCCCGCCCAACTTCTGGAACTTCTGCGGCTCACGCAGAAATTCAATGATCTCCTGAAGCTCTTCCTTGGCTTCCTCCACCCCCGCCACGTCCTTGAACGTCACCTTCTTCTGCTGCGAACTGTGCATCCGCGCTCGGCTCTTCCCAAAGCTCAACGCCTTGTTGCCGCCGCTCTGCATCTGCCGCATCATGAAGATCCAGAACGCAATCAACAGGATGAAGGGCACGGTGTTGAGAATGATCGCCGTCCAGTTGCCGCCATCGTTCGGCTTGTACGTCACATTCACGTTCTTGTCGAGCAGGAGCTTGTACACATCCTGGTACGCCGGCGGAACGTTCGTGCGCAGCTCGCTCGTCTTGTCGTCCTTGAACGAGCCTTTCACCTCACTGCCGGTGATCGTCACCTCGCGAATCCGCCC
>DNFG01000447.1 GCA_003487005.1 Bryobacterales bacterium | reverse complement strand
GTCGCCATCGCCCGCGCCCTCTCCGTCTACCCCCCCGTCCTCCTCGCCGATGAACCCACCGGCAACCTCGACACCCACACCGGCGCCGACATCCTCCATCTCATCCGCGACCTCAACGCCCGCCTCGGCGCTACCGTCCTGATGGTCACCCACGACCGCGAAGTCGCCGCCACCTGCCCCCGCACCATCACCCTCCGCGACGGCCACATCGTCGAAGATCTCGTCCGCCAGCCTGCCCTCTAGCCATGATGCTCCTCCGCCTCATCACCTGGCCGTACGTCCGCAAACACCTGCTCCGTTGTGCCCTCACCACCGCCGGCATCGTCCTCGGCGTCGCCGTCTTCGTCGGCATGCACACCGCCAACCAGAGCGTCCTGTTCGCCTTCAACCAGACCGTCGACAAAATCGCCGGAGCCACCCAACTCCAGGTCTCTGCCGGCGAAACCGGCTTCCCCGAATCCGTCCTCGAACAGGTCCAGGACGCCCCCGAAGTCGATGTCGCCGTCCCCGTCATCGAAGCCGCCGTCCAGTCCGGCATCGAAGGCCAGGGCAACCTCCTCATTCTCGGCGTCGATATGACCGGCGACCGCTCCCTCCGCGACTACGACCTCGACAACGCCGACGAAGCCATCATCGACGACCCCCTCGTCTTCATCGCCCAGCCCGACTCCATCATCATCACCACCGCCTTCTCCCAGCGCACCGGCCTCAATCTCAACGACAAAATCACCATGCAAACCATGGCGGGCCCCAGGCAGTTCACCATCCGCGGCGTCATGAAGGGAGACGGCCTCGCCTCCGCCTTCGGCGGCAACCTCGCCATCATGGACATCTACTCCGCCCAGATGGTCCTCGGCCGCGGCATGCGCTTCGACCGCATCGACATCGCCCTCCGCCCCGGCATCAAAGTCGACGACGCCCGCCTCGCCCTCCAGGCCCGCCTCGGCCCCGGCCTCCAGGTCGAACCCCCCTCCGCCCGCGGCCAGCAGTTCGAAGCCATGGCCCAGGTCTATTCGATGACCGCCAACATCACCAGCATCTTCGCCCTCCTCATCGGACTCTTCCTCATCTACAACACCTTCAACATCGCCGTCACCCAGCGCCGCTCCGAAATCGGTATCCTCCGCGCCCTCGGCGCTACCCGCGCCCAGATCCGTGGCCTCTTCCTCATCGAAAGCGGCATCGCCGGACTCGCCGGCTCCATCGCCGGCGTCGCCCTCGGCGTCGTCATCGCCCGCGCCCTCGCCTCCTACCTCAGCACCTTCCTCGGCGAAGTCTATGGCGTCGCCCAGCGTGCCGAAGAGATCTCCGCCGACCCCCGCCTCCTCCTCGCCGCCCTCGTCATTGGCGTCGTCACCAGCCTTCTCGCCGGTTGGCTCCCCGCCCGTTCCGCCGCCTCCATCGACCCCGTCAAAGCCCTCCAGAAAGGCCGCGTCCAGGTCATCAGCGAAGGCGAAAACCGCCTCCGCATGTGGATCGCCTTCGCCGCTCTCGCCGGCGCCCTCGCCTGCGTCTTCTTTGGACATCAGCCCATCTTCTTCTATACCGGCTACCTCCTCAGCGTCGTCGCCGTCCTCCTTCTCACCCCCGCCCTCGGCTCCTGGCTCACCCGCCTCCTCCGCCCCCTGCTCAAGGCCGTCCGTCCCGTCGAAGGCGCCCTCGCCGCCGACAGCCTCCTCCAGGCCCCCCGCCGCACTTCCGGCACCGTTGCCGCCCTCGCCCTCTCCGTCGCCCTCGTCATCGGCCTCGCCGGCATCTCCCGCTCCAGCTACGACCACATCCGCCGCTGGATGGACGCCGCCCTCAACCCCGACCTCTTCGTCACCTCCTCCGAATCCCTCACCACTCGCAGTTTCCGCTTCCCCCTCTCCATGGCCGCCGAACTCGCCGAAATCCCCGGTGTCGAAGAGGTCCAGCCTGCCCGCACCGCCCGCATCGTTTACCAGGGCGTCCCCGTCATGCTCGTCGCCGCCGATGTCGCCAAAATCGCCCAGCGCGTCCAGATGCGCGTCATCGAAGGCGACCCCAACACCATGTATCTCCAGGCCATGCGCGGCGAAGGCGTCGTCATCAGCGACAATTTCGCCACCCTCCGCCGGATCAACAAGGGCGACACCCTCTCTCTCCCCACCCCCTCCGGTCTCCTCAAACTCCCTGTCCTCGGCATCGTCCTCGACTTCTCCGACCAGCAGGGCACCATCATGATGGACCGCCGCCTCTACGTCCAGCACTGGCGCGACGAAACCGTCGACGTCTTCCGCATCTACGCCGCCCCCAACACCCCCATCCCCGCTCTCCGCCAGGCCATCCTCGACCGCTTCGGCGCCCAGACCCGCCTCTTCGTCTTCACCAATCAGGAACTCCGCGACTACATCCTCGGCATCACCGATCAGTGGTTCGGCCTCACTTACGTTCAAATCCTCGTCGCCGTCCTCGTCGCCATCCTCGGCATCGTCAACACCCTCACCGTCTCCATCGCCGACCGCCGCCGCGAACTCGGCGTCCTCCAGGCCGTCGGCGGCCTTCGCAACCAGATCCGCCACACCATCTGGCTCGAAGCCGTCACCATCGGCGTCCTCGGACTCGCCATCGGCTTCGCCCTCGGCGCCGTCCACCTCGCCTACATCCTCGAAATCACCCGCCGCGACCTCGCCGGACTCCGCCTCGAATACCAGTTCCCCCTCGAAATCGCCCTCCTGATGCTCCCCGTCCTGCTCGGCTCCGCCCTCCTCTCCGCCCTCGGACCCGCCGAAAGCGCCGTCCGCGGTTCTCTCGTCGAGGCCCTTGAATATGAATAAACTCGCCCTTTTCCTGCTTCTGACCGCCACTTTAAGCGCGCAAAATGCTCGCGAAATCGTCGCCGAATCCCAAAAACGCGCCCAGGCCGGCTCCCAGCGCTACGAAGGCACCCTCGAAGTCATCGACGCCAAACGCAAAATCACCACCAAACGCTGGATCTACGAACGCCTCGGCTCCGCCGGCGACTCCAAAGCCCTCCTCCGCTTCACCGATCCCCCCGAAGTCAAAGGCGTCGCCCTCCTCATCCACAACCACCCCGACCGCGCCTCCGATCAGTGGATGTGGACCCCCGCCGTCCAGCGCGATCGCCGCATCGCCTTCCAGGACCGCCGCACCCGCTTCTTCGGCACCGATTTCACCTTCGAAGACCTCGAAGAACGCGATGTGGACCGCTCCACCTACAAACTCACCGGCGAAGAATCCATCGACGGCGCCCCCTGCTGGCGCATCGAGGCCACCCCCAAACCCGAAGCCCGCTCCCAGTACTCCCGCAGCCTCCTCTGGATCCGCAAATCCGACTTCGTCTTCGCCCAGGTCGAATCCTTCCGCGGTGACAAACTCATCCGCCGACTCAAATACGCCCAGATCGAACGCGTCCAGGGCATCTGGACCGCCCGGACCCTCGACATGCACGACGTCGAACGCAACTCCCGCACCATCCTCAAACTCGAAAAACTCGAGTACAACGTCACCCTCCCCGCCGACCGCTTCACCCTCCAGGCCCTCCGCCGCCTCTCCTGAACCCCGTGCGCCCCCTCGCCCTCTTCCTCCTCGCCCTCCCCCTCGCCGCCCAGGTGGTGGAGCAGCGCGGCTACCTCGAATCCCGCTCCTTCTTCTTCTCCCAGACCGCCCCCGGCGACAGCGCCCGCTACGTCGGCGAAGCCCTCCTCCGCTACGAATCCTCCTTCCAACTCCGCCCCAACCTCCGCCTCCACGCCTGGGCCGACGCCCGCTTCGATTCCCACCGCCAGTTCGAACGCGAACCCCGCCTCGACCTTTTCGACCGCCGCCTCCAGCGCCCCGCCGCCTCCCTCCGCCGCCTCAGCCTCCTCTTCAACCACCGCGGCTGGACCCTCGAAGCCGGACGCCAGTTCATCCGCTGGGGCAAAGCCGACCTCCTCAACCCCACCGACCGCTTCGCCCCCCGCGACTTCCTCAACGTCTTCAACCCCGAATTCCTCGGCATCACCGCCGTCCGCGCCACTTACGAACGCGGCTCCAACACCATCGACCTCGTCTACGCTCCCGGCTTCACGCCCTCCCGCTCGCCTCTCCTGAATCAGCGCTGGGTCGTCCTCCCCGAAGACGTTCGCGCCCTCCCCATCGACGACCTCGGCTTTCGTTTCCCCCAACGCGCCCAGGCCGGCGCCCGTTTCAACCGCCTCGGCGCCGGTTACGAATTCTCCCTCAGCTTCTACGACGGCTTCAATCATCTCCCCCTCCTCAACGCCTCCCCACGCTTCTTCCCCCAACCCGCCATCCAAGTCCAGCGCTTCTTCCCCCAAATGCGAATGTACGGTGCCGACGCCGCCATCCCCCTGCGCTGGTTCACGCTCAAAAGCGAAGCCGGTTTCTTTACTTCCACCAGCCCGGAAGCCGACCACTACCTCCAGTACGTCTTCCAGGCCGAGAAGATCTCCGGCGAATGGGTGTTCACCGGCGGATACGCCGGCGAACACATCACCAAACGCCGTTCTCCTCTCGACTTCGCCCCCGATCGTGGCATCACCAAAACCTTCCTCGGCCGCGCCAGCTACAACCTCAACCCCCTCAGCTCTCTCGCCTTCGAGGGGGCCATCCGCCAGAACGGCCGCGGATTCTACAGCAAATGGGAGTACTCAAGAATGGCGGGCCGGAACTGGCGCTGGACCGCCGGCTATGTGCTCATTCGCGGCCGCCAGGACGACTTCCTGGGCCAGTTCCGCCGCAATTCGCACGCCTGCTTCACGCTCCGCTACAGCTTCTGACCTCCTTCCCCTCATCCGCAGTCGGCCGCTGCCGCCGCCGCTTCCGGTTCCTGCTCCCGCTTCTGCAACTGCCTCAACTGCCGCAACCCGCGCAGGTGCGAGATCTCCAGTTGCCGCTTGTGCCGCGCCAACCGCTCCAGTCTCCGCGTGTCCTCGTTCTCCTCGAACAGACTCGGACTGCACGCCAGCAGCCACGTCTCCTCCGCGAACAACCGCTGCAAATTCCACTGCGCCTGCAGCACCTGCTGATAATAGTGCATCTGCAGCACACCATCCGGCCGGATCACCTCCGCCAACTCCTCCCGGAAGTGCTTGAATGTCTCAATTTCCTCCGGTCGCAACGCCACGGGCGAGCACAAATACCCCGACTCATCCAGCCCAAGACAGATGCTTCTGTCCACTTCCTGCCGCTCCTGAGCGGCTTGCAGGTTCGTCATAAACATGGTCCGAAGACCTCCCTTCGTCTTCGATTAACGCAAATCAATCTTCTCTATGCGTTCGGCCCCTCGCCCAAACCATTGAAAAAA